>JBFRWK010000268.1:0-10338 GCA_051439545.1 Xenococcaceae cyanobacterium
CTGCTAATACCGATGGTTGGATTGGAAACACCCCACTCGTAACTACTAACCAAGACAAATTGGAGAATTTTAATATTTTTGAGAATTGCATTGAGCTAAAAATTTATGTATGAGTTGAGTAATCAAAAACTAAATTCCCAGAAATATCCAGTCATCGCGCTGAAAACTAAAGAAGGGAATTGGACCGATAAAATAGGGCGTACAGCCTAGATCGGCAAAAAGAGTTCTGGCACATGCAGGAAAAAATACGGCTGTGTCTACACTATCTGTAGTTTCGTCAGTACCCCAGATAGCCAACTTAAATGCCTTGCCAAAAGGATGCCTACCTGTCGGCTCTTTGCCACAATTGACAACACCCAATACTCCATGTCCTCCGTTTACTCCCCAAGGAGCATCAGGACAAATATTACCCTTGTCGGGGTCGCGCCCAATTATCCACTGCATTCCCTCTGTTGGCAATCTCCAACTACTACCCGATTGTTCGAGATCGTCTAATTCAATATAGGGACAATGAGAACCTGCGGTACAAGGAACATTAAACCCATCTTCATAACTGCCACTTACAGTTCGATTTCGATTACTCTCGGCATCACTCCAAACAGCATCGATTCGCATTACTGGCATTCCTCGATTGGAAAGTGGATTGGGCATCAAACTTAGAGGAACTTTAGCTAGTCCTGGTATACCTCCAATCGTCGTATTTTCCCAACCTTCAAACTCTTTTAAAAAGGTATCTTTTAAGCCAGGAATAGCATCGATACTATATTCTGAAAGGTCTATTTCTCCCAATTTGAGCTTACTTGCTAAAGAATTAAATTCAACTAAAGATTCCAATTTAGTATCATCGAAACCATAACCAAGCTTATCCTTTTCATGATAATTATTTATAAACTTCTGACATCACGCCTGTCTTGTCGAGCGTTCCCTTGCCCCCATTCGAGGGTAAACGCCTGACGGCGACGCGGGGTCTCGACGCTTCTGACATCACGCCTTGGAGCGAAGCTCCTTTACTCCAAATACTTACGTTCACTGGGAGAACGCACCCAGAGAGTACAAAAACCATTCTTAGTTTCCCTACCTTCTAAACGCAGCACTAATCCAAGCTTTTGGGCATCTTTTTCGCAGAGAAACTTTCCTCCTTTTTTGGTCAGTAAAACCTGATTCCACTCCATTAACTCTCGGGCGTATTGCCCTTGGTTACTAGTAGCCCATTGAATAAGTTCGGGGTTTTTTCTAGCAGACTTACCCACATCGCTCATCGCCCATTCCAGAGCTTTTGCTTCTTCTAAGGTTAGTTGTCTCAGACCTTTGGGGTCTAATTCTGGTGTCGGTTTTTTCCAGACTTGAGGAATGGCTAACCCCAATACCACACCAACTGAAATTGCAAGACTGATATAGAATCCCGCTTTAGTTATAGCGATCGCATCATGGCTTATTTTAGTAAAGGCTGCTTGTTTAATTACTATATTGGCTGCATCGCTAATCTTGTTGCTATGAGCCTCAAGCGCAGCTTCAGAAGCAATTTCTAGGGTTTCTTGGGTTGCTTTAATATAGTTTTGAAGAGTTTTAGAATGCTCTTTAAACAAGGCATGGGAATACTTTAAGCGTCTTTGCCAATCTTTCTGCCACTCCTGGTATTGTTTATCAAATTGGGCAGCAATTTCGGCTGGTTTTTGGTGCAGGAGTAACTCGATTTTTCCTGTGGCTATCAGGAAAATAAATAGGGGGTCATCGCCCTTGATATCAGTTTCCATTGCCGTCCGCAGCACGATTTCCCGTTCCTCCTCGCTCAGGTCTTTGAGAGCCATCGCCATAAATGCCCTGTTTTTAGCTTCGGTACTGCTGGCGGTAGGATAATCAGAACCAAAAAAGGTTTGACTGTCAGAAGATTTGATATCTATTTCATCAGATAACAAATCTTCTGTTCCATCCTCAGCCAATTCTGCCAAACTTTCAATTTCTGCGGGGGTTAATTCTTGACTCATTTTTTATGTGCTGGTGATTGAGTAGACGAACTGTTAGGTGCGCGAAGCGCAGGGTGTAGGGTGTGGGGGTTCGGGGTTCGGGAACACCGCCTTTGTTTAGGTTTTTGTGACGGAAGGTCATTGCACTCGTGCGGTCTTATTTTTGCTTCCTTATCGGCAAGGCTTGAGACCCTGCCTTCTCTGCTAATTTTTCCCTACACCCTACACCCTACACCCCATCCCCTAACCCCTGCCCCGAAGGGGCTTGGTTAAATTTGCCCGTGCTTTCAATAGCGGTCATCGTATCGCTGAGAAATGTTTTAACTCTTTGTCTTGCTAGTAACGGTAATGAGTCCATTACTTGGTCAAAAGGCTGTTTTTTCTTATCGATAAAGTCAATATCTGTGCGTCGTATACCAGGAAAATCGATTTCGATAAATTGGTATTTCGATTTCAATTTTGATAAGCGATCTCCTTCGATTATCTCTGACCAATTAAGTTTTAGCCCTCGATTGCGTACTAAAATATGCGGTAGCTTTTCTCCATATGTTTGTAAAGAATCTTCTAGCAAATCTAGAGAAATATCACTACCATTGGAAAGGAAAAATTTGCAAAATCTAACTCCACTTTCTTCCCTAAAATTTTCATCTAATAAGTTATTACCTTCAATCCAAAATTTTACTTGTTGATGAACTTTACCTGGAAGATTGACGATAACATCTTCTTTCATTGCTAGATCGATAATCTTGTCAACCTCCCCTGCTATCGGTGAATACATTACTGTAGCTTCATCAGAAGCCATAAATTGAATGTCTTTAATACCCTGATAAATTTGAGCGACATCGGGTTTTGGATCGGTATCGACTAATTTATAAGCAATCTTTTTTTGTTCTAAAAAATGTAGCAAACAACGACAAAAAAGACTCTTTCCTACCCCTCCTTTTTCGCCATCGATTAAATATATATTTGCCATAATATTGACCTAATTAAAATTGAATTAATTGATTAAATTAAAGTTGATTGAATTAAAGTTGAACCTCCCTTTTTAAACTTCTGCCATCTGCCTCCTGCGCTGTCACGCCTTCCGACCAAAAGGAGGTTGAGGATTAAGAGCCTGTCGGCTCGATGTGTGTGAAAAATTGATATCAATGGAGATTAAATTCATGGCTAAACGCACATCTCAATCTTTAATGCAGAAAATCTTTGCTGATGCTGAAGAACGCAGATATAAAGCTATTTATTATGTAGCTAAAGAAGTATCTGGTCGGGCTTTATCTAGAGTCCATAAGGAGAAAGGTAAAAAGTTTAACTGGGATGCTTTTAGTAAAAAGTTCGAGCAGAGTCATGGTAAATATTCTACTGATGAGTTACTTACTGAAATCCTCGAAAATGTCTATTGGCTCACTAGCGAAGCTGAAGTTATGGAGCTTTATTTTCGCTATATGAGAGATATTGATAAAGCTAGTGGCAAACAAAAAGAATCTGAAAATGATGATTTAGATTTTAGCTAAATTTTAAGAGCTAATTATTATCTTTAATTAAGACCTTAATTGGTCTTTTTTTTCTCCACAAAATCCACTACATACAGCCACTACTATTGCTTGAGTTCGATTTTTCAAGCCTAACTTTTTAATAATCTCACAGATATAGTTTCTGGCTGTATGAGTACTAATACACATACTTTGAGCTATTTCTTGATAACTTTTTCCAGTTGTTAAATGTTTGAGGGCTGCTAGTTCTTGTGGTGCTAGAGAATCTAATCCAGTTGATGAAATTGGCATTAGTAAATTATTTGACAATAGATTAATTGTTGAGGGATGAACATAAATACTTCCTTCAAATGCGGTAGCTATAGCTAATAGTAGTCTAGGCATATCACCATCTTCATAGTAGTAGCTTGCTGGAATTGAGTAGACTTTGAGCGTAGTTTCTCGGTCTATTCGGTTGGCAGAGATAATTAATTTGGATTTAGGTGACTGTTCGATTAGTTCTTTATGCAGCTTAAAATCGCTACTTACTAACATTTCTAAGTCTAAAATAATTACATCTGGTTTGTATTGTCGTGCTAATCTCAAACCTTTATAGTCATCGGCACAATCATGAATCGTTAGTGATTCTTGCTTGTCTAATATTTTAGATAACCCAAATCTTTGAAAAGGGTCGCGTTTAATTAATAAGACTGTAGCTGATGGTAACTTAAAAGCATAGTCGGGTATTTGGATATTACTATTGTTTTGACTCATTATTAGACAAAATTTTGGTTTGAAGCTTTTTGATTTTAATTAAATAACTTTTGTTCGTAAGTTCGATGCAAATTAATCATAAATCTGAAGTCTATTACTGTCTATTCCCTAAAAAAATAGTGCAAAATAATGAGATTGAAAGTACAAAATTTACTGCTGATTAGAAATTGAAACTCAGAATACTTGTATCAATTAGAAAAATGTTTCGCTTATGCCTGAAATATATGTTTTTGGTGGCTGTAACGGCTCTGGCAAAACCACTCTAGCCACCACAATATTGTCCTCATTAGACAATCAACTTGAAGCGCGTCAATGCTGACATCATTGCTGCCAAACTAAACCCTAATGATGTTGATTCAGTAGCTATTCAAGCTAGTAGACTAATGCTTAAAAGATTAGATACACTATCGAGACAGGGGAATGACTTTGCTTTTGAAACTACCTTAGCAGCTCGAACTTTCGCTCGATTTCTAAAAAAATGCCAAGTCCAAGGATATAGAATCAATCTAGTCTACGTCTGGTTGGAAAGTGCGGAATTAGCAATCAATCGAGTAGCTAGAAGAGTAGCATCTGGAGGTCATAATATCCCAGAGGATATAATACGTAGAAGATACGAACGAGGTAGAAACAACTTTATTGAGCTATATTCTCCCATAGCTGACTACTGGATTGTGTACGATAATACTGGAGCTTCTAGAAACGTAATAGCTGAGAAAACACCCAGCCGACAAATAACTGTTTATCAACCATTAATTTGGCAACAAATCACCCAGGAGTCTTTATGAACCAGAATATTGATGGGACTATTTCTCATCAGCAACAAATGCAAAACAATACACCCACTATTGATGATAGGTTATCTACCAAACTCAATCATCTCGTCCAAAAAGCTGTAGATGAAGCGATCGAGCAGCACCGAATTAAAGGCGAATCGATCGCCTTGGGTGAAAATGGCCAAGTGAAAATTATTCCCCCAGAAGAAATTACTCCCCTGGCAGATAAGCTCAAACAAAGACAAGCTCATCGACAGCAAATTCATCATCCTAGCCAAAAGCCATAATTCATAAAATTCATGGTTTACTAATTAATTGAAAAACTATTCTATTTAACTTGCCAAACTTAATTTAGTTGGAGTATATCTGGCAAAAGCTATCAATAAACCCCAGGTATCGGCAAATCTTAATGGTAGCTGCTCCTGTTTGAATTTTGACAATCTTACTTCACTTAAATTCAATTCAGAGATAAGCTCTTGCTCCATTTTTTCTGTCGAACTAACTTTAATCTTGGCATATTTACCCGACAAATAATCCCTTAGTTCCTGTCTAAAGAATCCCGATGTACCACCAGTGTAAATTAATTCATTTAGATGTCTTTGGGTTGGAAGAACTTCATTGAGCCATTGTTCGATCAACTGCCAATACTCTTTTCTGGAATTGGCAATGGCATTCTCAATACTCTTTTTTTCTGTTTCTGCTCTTTGCTTATTTCTAGATTTTACTAATTCTTCTACTGCAATAGTCGTTACAGTTCTTTCTTCCCCCATTGCAGTTTGATAATTAATGAAATTTTCTTGACAAGTATAGATAGCAGATTGAATATCCTCCCTACTCAAGCCTGATGTTTTCTTGATGATCAGATCGCTAAAGTTGTAAAAGCCCAAATTAGTAGTTTCACTGCGATTGGCACTAAGTGTACCATTTCTAAATAGAAGCAAACTGGTATTGCGATAACCAAACATCAATATTGCTGATGTTTCCGACTGAATACTATCTCTAGGCTTTTGCTTAAATAGATAAGATGCAATACCCAGCCCTTCTGGTGAAAATCGATATTTTTGCAAATCCACTTGGTAAGTTTCGCCCTGAAACTTAAAATTCTCAATCGAGCTTCTCAACTCTTTTTCTATTGCTCGACTATTACTCAGTTCCCCATAGGGAAATAGTATGGCTAAGTCTAATTTAAGACTCTTCGATAACTTTTCTTTAACTGAGAGCGCACCGACAATCGCTATGATTTTAGGGACTATCGACTCGTATTTCAGGGATTTGATACTGGTTGAAGCTCGATATTCTTGAGCTAGTCTTCCTACTAGATAACAAGAGTTGTCCTTGAGTTGTAACCAAGCATTATCTTCAGGTCTACCAAATTCACTACTTTTGTTAAAATTGGCAACTATATCTGCATCGAGCTTGAGTATCTCTGCATCCATAGTTGTATGTTTGAGCTGACCTTTTCTTCCCACTCGATACAGTACCTTAACCAAACTCGTACCAGGATCGCAAATTAGGGTTAATTTGGATGTTTGTTTATTCATGTTTAGATTTTCAATCAATCTCGTTCAATTAAAAGACTTTCTGACCGCCTATAGAGAGTGCTTTTAACTCCTAAGCTTTATTCTCTTGGACTTCAGAGAATCGATCGTTACTACTACTTTTCAATTGCTCCGCTAAGTCTCCTAACATTTGTTTGTCGATGATGTTTTCTTGCTGAGTAATATATTCATTCCATAACTCCCATTGAGCTTCCGTCCAATCTTCTTCATTTTCTGGCTCCATTGCAGCTAATTTATCTCGTGCTTCCCAAGCGTTCGAGGAACTATCTACTGTCTCTTGAAGCATTTCAGAGAACTTTTCTAGTTCTTTTTTTTCCTTAATTTCTTCCTCTGGTAGTACAAGATTTGATGAGGTATCAGTCCCTATTGAAAGACCCTGTTCGGTTTGAGGTAGAGATATTACCGTTGGAAAAGCAGGAGTAGTTTCATTTAATCCCCATACCTCTCTAATCACTTTGGCCCACGAATCACATTTAGCCGCGCATTCCATGGCAACAATTCGATTAGAGGGAGAGCTTTTATCTAGAATTAATGGTAAATATCGAGCAAATAGCATTTCAATAGCTAAATCTCTGCTATTAGTATTCGATGGTATGTTCTGCATATAGTCAATTATTTGACCTAACCAACTATCACTAGTGCATCGAATATCTAAATTATCTGTTACTTTTAATCTTTTTGTTTCTGACATTTTCTACTTGTTGTTAGACAACATTACTAACGAGCGAAATGAGCGACTCAATATTTTTTTACTGCAAAGTAATTAAACGAGCGTTTTACTAAATTGATAAATTATTATTGAGTCCATGTAAAGTTAATTCTCTGTACAGTCCTTGGTCTTAAATTGTCCTTGTTCTGTACATAAATTACTTTTAGCAGAGTATCATAATTGTTTTTGAGCGACAATTAGCTAAAAAGACTAGTTTGAAAATGACATTTTTTTAAAAATTATGTACATTCTGTGGATGAAAAATGTACATATAATGTACATATATTCTTCTTTAATTGAAAAAGAAATTTGGTTTTTACTAATAATCTTTTTGTGTTATTGTTGTTAACAAGCATTGTCTTTGTGTAGACAAAATATTCTAAAACTTCCTTAATTAGTATTTTCTACACTGCTTGTCAAGGAAATATCTCCTAGAACTCACAAAAAATCAAAAACGAGCCTAAAATGTCTCAAGCTTAGCCCGAGCGATATGAATAAAAATAAAGAAGCGCAAATACATATTAGAATTGAACCCGAAGTTAAAGCACAACTACAACTTAAAGCGGAAGCTTCAGGTATGAGTTTGGGTAAGTATCTAATTAATGCTGGATTGAAGAAAAAACAGCCAGTAACTCTGCTCCCAATCGATCGATCCCTTTATCTCGAACTATGTCGTCAGGGTAATAATCTCGACCAGTTAACTCGCCTACACTATAACCAAGTGAATCCCCCGAACGCACTCACGGACGATGATAGGGCGATGCTAGAAAAGATTTACGCTCTTCTATCCCAAACCTTAAACCAACTAATAGAAAGATAAGCGAATTGATTGGCAAGATAACTACTGGTAGTAACTTCGATCGCCTTTTTAGATACTTGCTCAAAGACGATAAGCAAGCGAGGATTCTTGGTGGAGATAGGCTTTTAGTCAAACCTAATGCTAAAGAACTTGCCAGTCAATTTAACTGGATAGCCAGCACCCGCCCGACTACCAAAAAACCAGTTAAGCATATCTCGATTGGGTTTGCTCCTACTGACGGAGAAGTAGATGACTCTATCAAAGTAGCCGTCTCTGAAACTATAGTTAACCAATTAGGTTATATTAACAATCAATGGGTAGCGATCGCTCATGGTAGAAATGACCCTGGACACGATTGGCAGCACGACCACGACCATATCCATATTGTTGTTAACGGAATTGATTTTAATGGCGAACGCGTTTCAGACAGTTTTGATAAAACTCGTCTAGAAAAGATTCTTAGAGAATTAGAATTAGAACATAACCTAACCACCGTTGTCTCTAGTAACGTGTGCGCTCGTCAAAGACCTAAAACCAACCAGTTACAACGCTATCAAAGAGAAAACAAAAAGTACGTACAGCAGAAACCTGAAATTCCCGTAATGGCAAAGCTAGAGGCTGCAATTGATGTTGCCAGTCGAGATAGACCGACTATGACCTCGTTTATAGGTAGAATGCAGCAGTTAGGGATCGATGTGCGAGCCTGTATTACGGAAAAAGGGAAAAAAGGTATTAGCTATCGCTTGGGAGATTTTAAAGTCAGAGGCTGCAAACTACACAACGGTAGTTTGACTAAGTTACTTTCTAAGCGAGACATCGATTTTGATGAGGTGAGGGATACTCCAGCACTTGAAGCTGCATATCAAGGTAAATCAGTACAAATAGATAATAAACAATCTCTCTCCTGGGAACAAGTTGACCTTGACTATTGGCTACCACAATCTCTCAAAGCGTTAGCTAACCAGCCCCTTTGGGGCAAGGCAGAAGTTAAAAGGCAGAGGGCAGAAGGGAATAATAGACTCAGAAATCGGTTTCAAACCGAAAAGCTTATATCTGATGAAACCACAGATGTTGATGTCGCCGATAAAACAAAATCACACGACGAAAGAAGTTTTAATTCGATCGCTTCTAAATCTGAATCCTTAAGACAAAGTAAGTACCTTGTTCCTTCTGCCTCCTGCCCTCTGGAGGGGCTGTCGCCTGAATCGAATTCAGGCGTTTATACGCCCCGTCCCTCTGCCTTCACAACCGAAGACATTCGAGAAATACCAAACCCGAAACAGTGGAACAATCTACAAAAGACACTACTCGCTCGCTACGGCATCCCCGAACATATATCTGCTGGTTTACATGAAGCAGAATTACTTTATGCGTCGGAAAAAGGACAACCTATTTGGCACAAACGCAGCTTATTGGGTAGCAAGAATTCTCACTTTTGGTTTGACATTAATGATAATGGCGATCGAGTTAAGAAAATAGTTATCACTAACTCTCCCGTAGAAGCTGTATCTGCCTATTTAGTCGAGAGATTGGTAAATCGAGAAAATTCTTCCTGTTTATATCTAAGTTTGGATCGCCCAGAACAACTTAAAGAGCTAGATTTAACTAATTTTGACACTGTAATTGTTAACAGTAGGGATAAACAGTTGGTCTCGGATAGGGTTTCTAATTTAGTAATTCAAGAGAATACCAGTAGTTGGCAGCAAAGTTGGTTGGCTCATTGGAACAAGGTTAAAACAAGCTTAAAATCAGAAGCTAAAAACACCTCGATTGAGAAAAAACCCAATAAAACTATGGAATTAGAATTGTGATAGTTCCAATTTACTTGCTACATTCACAACATTAAAAATATCTAAACAATTGTCTATCTAATCAGTGGAATACCAGAAAAAATCATATCGAGTTGATACGGGAGGATTACGAGGTGAGTTACCTCTTACAGATTTTCAAAAACAACAGATTGAAGAATATATTTCATCCCTGTTCGCCAAATCAAACATTTATTACATATCAACCACAGATAAAGAGAGAAACTATATGAAAATACTAGATTATTTTGAACATCCCAGATTTGGGGTTATCGTTAGTAGCACCGATAGCAAATTCGATAATTTTTCTGATGATGAAATCAAAAAAAGGATTGGCGATACTATTGTTCTAGTGCAGCTTGGCTAAAGTAATCCACAAGAAAAAAAGGGGAAAAATAGAGTATGGTAGAAGAGGTTTTAATATGTAGTATAGTCAATTCATAAAGAAATTGAGAGCCAAAAATATAGCTCAAGGGATAATTC
>JBFRWK010000269.1:0-7061 GCA_051439545.1 Xenococcaceae cyanobacterium
TGAACAAAAAATTCTCAATTTTATTGATTACTTTAATTCTCATTTTGCTAAGCCTTTCGTTTGGAAATTTAAAGGCTTTCAAGATAACCAGTGACTGGTGGATTACTTTAGCCAAGCTGCACTAGTATCCAATTCTCATCAGAGAAAGTTGGCCAAAGTAAAGAATGTGGATATTGCTACTTCTTTAACTGGGAAAAAGAATATCAATATTTGTCTATCCGATTCAATTAAATTATCTGACATTAAACCCATATCTCAACTTCTTCTACTATCCGAAATTAATATTGCTTGAAGAATCAATTACAGATTCTTTATCTTTCAAACAATCGGTTGTCATACCTATATTCATCTATCCTAATAATTCTTACTCTTACAAAATCGGGATGAGCTGGATTCAAGATATAATTACGCCCTTCACTGTTAGGAGTAATCGAAGACGGGACGCATAGGGCAACCGTTTCTTGTTTTTGAACCCAGTCATTTCCTATTTCTGCCAACTCTACAGGTGCGGGATAGGTAGCCCAATTATCTGGTAGGTCTGCTAAATCGATAGTGAGGATAGGCAGTTCGTCAGGTAGATCGATAGTGGCGATCGCTCTATTTTTGGGTGTCAAATTCAGAGGAAAATGAACTAACGTTTCTAAAGTAGCCAGTGCGGTTGAATCGGCAGTATACACTACTGGCGTTCCTTTATAATTCCAGCGTCCACCTGCCCTTCTCGCTCCTTCCCCACTAAGATCTTTGGCATACTTACTCTTAGAAATTCGATACAGCAGCATTTAGGAGAATACCCCATACTCGATTCTCGTCAGTTCGTCGAGAACTATTTCGACTCCACTTGAGGTATCCAAATATTCGATGGGAGCTATATTACCTAAAGCCACTATAGGTTGTTTTAACCAGCTTGAAGTAGTTTCTGGGTCTTCAAATACATCTAGGCTTCTAGCATAAACCTTGGCTATTTGCAGCACTCGGTCTGATAGTTCGGTAGAAAGATTTTTGTCGGGACTATAACGCTGTAAAGTTCGTTCGGAAACGTGCAGGTATTTAGTTAAATCTGCCACAGATAGGTGCAAGGAATTAGCCAAAGCATCAATTGCTGCTCTTGGAACTCCTTTGCGAGTGAGCATCATCAGATCGAAATTACTTACTGTCGGAGAATCTAAACCTAGCGTTTGACCTACTGCTTGATAAACCACAATCTTTTTTTACTCTAATCTTCTTTTGGCAATTGTCGCTTTATTTTAGACATTTGACGAGATACAAAGATAGTAGCATTTTCGCTACAATTATTTGCCGATCTAGCTAACGCTACTGAGAGGAAAACTTAGGATTTCTCTCAAAACAATGCAAACACCGCTTAGTCCTCACAAAAAGCAACAGCTTTGGCGACATTATCAAGCTCAGAAACGGAAAAAACTTGACCCCCATCTGAAAAGAGATTTACAGCACGGCTGGCTCTTTCCTTACCTAACACAAACTGAGAACTTAATGTGGGGTAGATGGCAATACTGGAAAGAGTGTCAAATGCTACCCGAAGTAGCCTGGGAGCGTTGGAAATGGGAGCAAGCGATCGCTCTAATTGAAAATAGAAAACCAGAAGCCATTCCCAAATTTGTCATCGAACATGCCCTACCAGATAGAGAAATTCCTCAAATTAACTGGAGCTATAGCGAACAGGCAAAGAAGATGTTGCTTGACTGTTTGGATACTATTCCTAAATCGGGGGGCTGGAACAGTTGGAGTAGTTGGACTTATCTGCGCTATTTTCTGCACTGGCTATTATTTGGTTTGGGCCATCCTGGTTACAAGGAACTACCTGAAGAACCTCAAGGTTGTGAAGGAGCATCAATGAGGCTGTACCAATTATTCGATCTTTCCTATCTGCTGATGTTTCCCTACGACTACTTTGGTAGAATCTTGCCCGAAATCTCAGGAAAAAAGGCACAGCAAGCAACGGGTTTCTTTCCCACTCCTATGGTTGTCTCTGAGTTTATTAGTAGAATAATTAGCTCTGATTCTTCTCAAACTAAGCTAGCTCGCACCGAAATAGTCAACGAACCCGCCGTAGGTACGGGGTCTATGCTATTAACCCAGAGTAATTATAGCCTTTGTGCTATTGGCATCGATCTCGATCGCGTCTACCTCGAATGTGCTTTAATTCAATTTGCTCTATATGCCCCCTGGTACTATTGTCCTATCTGGTGGCTGGGCAATACAGATTTGATTTGTGGTAACAGCCTGACCTTGAAAAATTTTGAATCGATTAATACCTTATTTTGGCTACCTACATTTGCTGACATTGTTCGAGTTAAGTTAGAGCCAATTGATAATGAAATCTATCAAGAAAATCTAAAACAAACGCTACAAGAGCTAACGAAGAAACATGAAAAAGTCAATATTGAAAATGTTACAAAGGCGATTGTTAATAAGGCTTTAAACAATAAGAAATCAAGACCAAAACTACATCAGGCAAGTTTATTCGATTACTTAAAATAGCTCGTTTTAATAGCTATCGCTATCTCCGATTGGTGAAATTAATTCAACTGTTATTAATTGATGCGTGCCAATCGACATTCTTAAATACAATCACCAATTACTAAACCAACCCGATATAGTTTTCTGCGGTAGAAAAAGTGGGAATCCAGAACTAATTGGTCTGGGTAATCCTTTTTCTCATCAACCCAATAGTAATGCCGTATTTATAGTTAATTCTCTTATAAATATAGCAAAAAGAAAGAGATAAAGTGTCACACTCAAATTTTATACAGTGCTTGTCTTTGGATTAATAATAATTAAAATCAATCTGATAATTATATCCAGTAAATTATTTACCCCTTAACCTCGCTCTCAAGTGGTGGGCTATCGCCCTGAATATTGGCTAATTAAACCACCAAATCCATTGCCATGAGCGAAGCTAATCCAAAAACAAATTCATATAAATATATACCAAAAGAAAAACAACAAACTCAAGATAATGATATCGAATCATTAAATTCTTTAATTGCCCAAATCGAGCAAGAGCGCGACTACTTTCACACCTGTATTTATAGTCAGAGATTACTCCGCCGTAAGACGACGGAGCCTGCTCTGACCGTTGGTCAATATTAAGGAGGAGAAAAATGAGCCTAGCTACTCAAGTTCTAAAGTATAGCTCAACCAGAGCAGTTGAATTATGGAATTTACTCAAACAAACCAAAGATGAATCGGATATTGAAATCTTAACCACCTCATTTTTACAGTACAAATCCGACCAAGAAGTAGCCATCGATGCCGTGGCTGAAGTTGCCGAACAAATTGATGCTGAAATAGCAGCGATCGCTTCTAGAAAACAATATCTTGTTGACCTCCATAACCGAGCAATCGAACGACTTAAGAGTAAAAAAGAAACCATCGATAAAACCATTATCAAACTACACGAAGCAGGAGCGATCGCCACTTCGACTGAAGGTTTATCTAGAACTATCAAAATCAAAACCAATCCTCCTACAGCGAAGGTGTTAATCCCGACTCAAGATTTACCCGAAGAATATCGGTATGAAAAGGTCGAGATTAGAGCCGATAAGAAAGCCATTACTCAAGCTTGGAAAGAAGGTATTGAAGTAGAAGGCACAGAAGTATTTCAAAAACAGCGCGTAGTTTACGAATTGAACAAAAATATTACCTAAGATGACAGACACCTCAAAAACTAAAACGACCCAACCCGAACCCTACGAGCTAGAAAAATGCACTGTTAAGTTAGTCATTTTGCTGCATCCAGTCGATTCTGCTTCCGATGATGCTGACTGTACCATTGCCGTTAGTACTCATGACGATATTCCCCTAACTAAAATAGTCAAACGCTCTCAGCTTAACCTACCCAAACCAGTTACAGATTTACTTGAAGAGTTAAAAACCGATTTGCCCCAACGAGAGTTCCATGCTCGCGTTAAACAAAGTAAAACCAGTAAGCAGAAAACTACTAAGACTACTAAATCTGATACAACCTCTCAACTAACTGAATCAAACACCTCAACTATTAAACAAGTTCAATTATTTTAATTAAAGTCATGAACGATAAAGTTCCCGTAGTTTTTGAAGGCAAAGAATATCCTATTGATGCAGCGATCGCAGCAGAGGATGACAAACTACGACAAGTGCTGTCCCCCTTTATTCCCGCAGCTGCCAACGCCAAAATTCAAAGAGAAGAAGGTCAACCAATTCAAATAATCAAACAGGCAGGTACAAAAGGATGAGTGAAGAAGGCATAAGGCAACAAACGAAAGATTCTCCCTTTGAATATCTATGTTTAAGTCCAGAAACCATTAACCCCGCTATTGTTACAGCAAGGTATATTCAACATCTCGAACTGTCGGGACAGGTAACTCCAGAGATGATGGAAGAATTAGCTAAAGAAGCAAAAAGCGCGCTCGCCCAAGGGAAACAGGCTATTGCCGATTACCATTACAGTTTACAGCGACTAAAATCCGCTAGTTCCCAATCCAACTGCATTCCTTGGGGATTTTGATAAATTCTTCAGAAGAATTTTTATTTGTTTTTTGACAAAAAACATGACATAAATCATGCAATTTAAAGGTCATTTAGGTAAAATAAGTAGTATAGAAAGAACCAAATTATTGATATGGCTACACCTACACGCAGTTTACAACCACCAGAATTATTGTTGCCTATCTATAACGATAGCGACCTGAGTTTAAAAAAGCTGGCATCGGTAATGGGTATCAGTCGTAGCGAACTGGCTCAAATTGCTAATAAAGACGTGCGAACTATCGAGCGAGACCGCGCTTCTACTGGGGTTTTAAATCAGCTTCAACCCGTAATTTACACTCTCAAGATGCTCTGGTCGCTGACAGATGGCGATCGCTCGGAGATTCAAAGATGGTTGCGCGAACCTTTAATTGAATGGCGTGGTTTATCTCCACTAAATTGTTTGATTGAAGGTAAGTTTGATGCGGTAGTAGCCCTTGTCGAACGTATTTATTACGGAGATTCGGCAGGTTATTAGATTTTAATGAGCCCTCAAGATAAAGAGCAACAGAAAATTGCAGCTCTAATTGCCAAGATACAACTAAAAGATGCTGTCATTACCAATCTTTGCGGCTATTTTTATCGTACCGTTAGCTATCGTTATTCCCGTAATGCCCTATCTACCAAGGGGGCACAAATTACTGGAGGAAGATACAATTTTCGTCCTCCCAACGGCAATTCTTTTCCCTGCTTATATTGTGGAGAACAAGATTTTACCGCTTCAACCGAAAAATTCTATAGACTAAAAACTAAAAAAGCACCTTTACCACCTCATACAGTGGTTTGTGTCAAAGTTCGCCTATCTAAAGTATTAAACTTAGATACTCCAGATAAATGTCAACAAGCAGGTATCGATTGGGATGCTATTAACGAGCATACAAGAATATCATCAAGATATTCTCCAAATCCCTGCCTACACTCAAGGAATTGGAGGAATTTCATATGAGACAAAGGGATTAGAAGGAATCATGTTTGCATCTACTAAAGTAAAAAATACTGTTAATCTAGCTGTCTTTACCGAGAAACTCGCTCCGAATTCCTTATTGAAAATATACGATCCGCGAGGGGAATTAGAATAAATTCAAAAACAGATTTTTGGAGAAAAACATTATGACAACATTAGCCAAATGGTCGGTCAATGATTACCACCTCATGATTGAAAGCGGAGTTTTAAATAATCGCTCTGTAGAATTATTAGCAGGAGAAATTATTGAGATGAGTCCTGAAGGACCATTACACAGATTTACTAACGATACAGTAGCTGAATACCTGCGAGAATTACTGCGCGGACGAGCAAAAGTATTTGAAGCTCACCCAATTACACTTTCTAATTCAGAACCTGAACCCGATATTGCCGTAGTTCGCCTGCCAAATAGTAATTATTTGACTCACCATCCCTATCCCGAAGATATCTATTGGCTTATGGAAATTTCTAACACCACCATAGAAGAAGACTTGGGTAGAAAGAAAAAAATCTACGCTAATGCTGAAATAGATGAATATTGGGTTATTAATTTAAAAACAACAGAAATAATTATCTTTAGAGAGCCATCAGGTAATGATTACAAAACCAAATTGACAATCGCTCGCGGTACGATTACCCCCATTGCTTTCCCAAATATTCAAATTGAAGTAACAACTATCCTCGGACAAACTTAACTTAACTGGAATCATCACTCAAATATTCCCGTTCTAAAAGTGCCAGCAGCTTTTCTTCTAAAATAGTCAGATAAGGAGTTTTCAGCTTCGCCAACCCATTAAGAACCCACAGTGCAGCTTCATCTAATTTACCCGTTTCTTGCAATATAGTCATCCGAAAACCCACACTTTCAATCTGCTTGCGTTCGTCGGTCGAATATCCCAAGGATTTTAGATGTTCTGGTCGCACTGTATATTCATTATCCCAAGTACTTACCCAAACAGTAAATTCGTATACTTCACTCACAACACACCAACAGCCACTTTTACCCCGCAATTGGGGATTATCTTTCGCGATAATCTGACATACTTCTCCTACTCGAAAAGGTATCGGTGCTTGATTCTTGTCTTTAATGCGCCGTACCACCTCTTTCACAATACGTCCCGTCGGTACTTTTCCTCCTGCTTCTTCCACCGCAGCTGTCCAAGCTAAGAGTTGTTCTTCTAGAGCGAGTTGACTTAAAGGTTGTACTTGACCCTCTTTAGTCGGCAAAATGTGTGCGAGCGTGGTTGGATATGCGCCGTGCGACGACGCATCCCCCACGCTCATTTTTGCACATTTTTCGCTCAGATTATCGTAAATTTCCGCAGCTTCAATCAACTGGTAGGGGCGACGGCGAGTATAATCAAAACGCTCTCGACAATACTCTTCAAAAGTATTATGAGTCGCACGATACAACCGACGATCTCTCAATTCTTTCAAACTCCGACCAGCTTATATTGATTCTATGATGTGTAATGACCACTAAATTAGCCAAGCTTATTTAGCTTCTACAATGTAAGTTGAGAAATCCATCATTTTATATTTTTTTAATTATTAGAGCTGCTGTACATCG
>JBFRWK010000270.1:0-31874 GCA_051439545.1 Xenococcaceae cyanobacterium
CAAAAAAGAGGGGCAATTTGTCCGCGAAGGGGGCTTCAATAAACCTTGGTCAATGTACCTTAATCAAAAACTTGATGTAAAAGCCCCCTTCCGCGACTATCCTACTTTGTCATATTTTTTTGTAACCCCTCAATTTACTTTTTGGGCTAGTTACAGTAATCGTAACTCCTCTAATTTATTCATTTTAGGAAGAAGCTGCTCTCGATGCTAAAACACGTCGATAAAAACGATAAATACTCCTAACGGTGTCGAGTAACCAATAAGGCACGGATAATCTGTGCCAAGAGAATAAAGGCTGATACAACAAATAATAAGCCTTTTTTAAATCTTTCCAAGCCCAACAGGGAGAGGAGTCTAAAAAGTCGGAGACATCGACAACTAACCCTTTCCCTTCAAACATCATGACATTGCGCCCATGAACATCATGAGGAGTTAAGCCTTTAGTTCTGGCATAATCTAAAGCTAGATCGATATCTTTAATAACTTGTCGGGGAATTTTTAAACCCAGATACATAGAGTCGTAGAGAGTAACGCCATGTAGCCTTTTTAACATCAACCAATTTGGTTCGGCATAATAACATTGAGAAAAAGCCTGATGCTTACCAAGACGGCGATATACTTCTACTTCGTCTGCCCAACCCTCTCGCCCTGGAGCATAAATTTTAATTACGATCTCTTCATAGTCGGGATGAGTAAACACCGCTGCATAGTTTCCCGTTCCCAAGAGTTGCCAGGGTTGGGGTATTTGAGAAACGATTACTGGATTATGGGGATCGATACTTTCGATCTTGGCAAGATTAACCAAATTTTGAACAATTTCCGTAGGCGGTAAAGCAAGTCGAATGTCTTGGCGAGCAACCATCGGTCAAAAATACCAACAATAAAGAGCAAAAAAATTCCATAGAACCATCCTAGACAATTTCGAGTTAAGATTTGGGTTTTGACTGAAGAATATAAAAAAAAAATTAATAAACTGCTGGGACAAAGTTTTGTGTTTCTATCGGGGGACGAGTGGATTCTGGAATTTCTTGTCTTGGAGGTAATTTAAAAGGTTTGGGAGTCAAATCTTCATAATCGATCGTACTTAGAAGATGACTAATACAATTTAAGCGAGCGCGTTTTTTATCGTCTGCTTCAACTACATACCAGGGACATTCAGGAATATCTGTAGCAGCAAACATATCATCTTTAGCTTTGGAATATTCTAGCCATTTCTCCCGGGACTTTAAATCGATGGGGCTGAGTTTCCAGCGTTTAGTCGGATCGTCTATTCTGTCTTGAAAACGGCGTTCTTGTTCTTTATCACTTACCGAGAACCAGTATTTAATTAGAATAATACCCGAACGAATTAGCATACATTCAAACTGAGGGCAAGAGCGCAAAAACTCTTTATATTCCTCGTAAGTACAAAAACCCATTACCTTCTCGACTACACCGCGATTGTACCAACTGCGATCGAACAGTACCATTTCTCCTGCTGCGGGTAGATGAGCGACATATCTTTGAAAATACCATTGAGTTTTTTCGCGATCGCTTGGTGTGCCTAAAGCTACAATCCGACATACACGAGGATTCAAACATTCCGTAATTCTTTTAATTGTACCGCCTTTTCCTGCTGCGTCTCGACCCTCAAAAATGACTACAACTTTTAGCTGCTTTTGTTTTACCCATTCTTGTAGTTTGACTAACTCTATATGTAGTTTGGCTAGTTCTTTTTCATAGAATTTCTGGCTGAGTTTTTTATTTTTTTTATCTTTTTTGTCTTTTTTATCTTTTTTGGGGGTTTGGGATGAAAGTTTTTCTTTGGACATAATTTTACTATTGTTTCGGTTCAATAATCACAAAATGGCGTTGCTTGATGGAGCAATACCCTAAAAATAACTAATTAACCTGAGTTCGGTAAGGGCTGAAACGCTGACTTTATGGAGGCTTAAAAATTTTTGTGAATCTTATTGGATGAGCGTGGGCATTCACTCGATGATAATCTGTAAAAAGCTGATAGCTTATAGCTGATAGCTTATAGCTTATGGCTAACCTAACCAATAATCTTTTTATCCCGAACTCAGGTTAATTATTATGCTCTAACCCAACAACGTCCGACAAATTAGATACACCTTGAGCTTCTAATCTTTTTAATAATCCCCTTAAGATATTTTTCACCATCCAAGGGCCTTGGTAAACCCAACCTGTATAAACTTGCAAGAGACTAGCACCCGCCGTAATTTTGTCCCAAGCATCCGCAGCAGTAAAGATACCACCTACACCAATTATAGGTATTTCTCCCTTGGTTTCTTGCCAAATAAAACGAATTATTTCCGTAGAGCGTTGTTTGATGGGTGCGCCACTAATACCCCCCGTTTCGTCTTTGACATGATTGCCTGTAGCTTCAAGTATATCTGTTCTTAAACCCTCTCTACTTGTTGTCGTGTTAGTTGCGACGATACCAGCAAGATTGAAGTTTTTAGCCAAAGTAATAATAGCAGCGATCGCCTCTCGATCGAGATCGGGAGAAATTTTAACTAGTAAGGGTTTTTGCCCTTCATTAACTGATTGCAGAGCCGATAAAATAGGTTCTAATTGTTCTCCTGCTTGAAGCGATCTTAAACCAGGAGTATTCGGCGAACTAACATTTACGACAAAATAATCAGCCCAATCTTGAAGTAACTTAAAACTCTTAACATAATCTTCTGCTGCTTGTTCTAAGGGCGTAATTTTTGATTTACACAAATTAATGCCGATGGGAATTTGACGGGGTTGTCTTGCCCAAGTTTGCTGGAGAGTATCCGCCATAACTGCTGCACCCAAATTATTTGCTCCCAAACGGTTCAAAGCTGCTTTATCTTTAGGCAAACGAAACAAACGAGGGCGAGGGTTGCCTGGTTGGGCGTGAAAGGTTACTGCCCCCACCTCAGCCAAACCAAAGCCCAAACTCGACCAAATACCAGCAGCCATAGCATCTTTATCAAAACCCGCAGCTAAACCTAAAGGGTTAGGAAAGTCTAGACCCCAAATATTTTGTGCCAAACGTTTATCTTTTACACAAAAAGACTGTTGCAGTTGTTTGAGTGCTAAATTTCCCCACGTCGTATTTCGATTTTCTTCTATATTGCTGAGGGTTTTAAGCATCTGCTTGTGGGCAGTTTCAGGATCGCCTTTAACGGCAGATAAAACAAGGGGATAAAAAGGTTTGGCAAAGTTAAACATTAAATGTATTTCTGGTAAGTGAGTAGTTATTTAGCTATCAGCTCTTAGCTTTTAGTTAACCATTATTGCTATAGATGAGTTCTCAAAATCAAGGTCGTTGCCAGGGAGATTTATCTTACAAAGGGTTTTAAATATCTTTCAGGAAATATTTTAGTTCTTTAGATACTTTTTCAAAAACCCTGTAAGTTCATACCAAGCATCTTTTGCTGCTGATGGATTATAAGCAGAACGTTCGTGACAGAAAAAACTATGCTCTGCATTCTCATAGACTTTTAATTTAGGTGGTCGTGCAAAATTAATTACCTATTTGAGAAGCGTTCATCCTTAATTAAAAATTAGGCACGGAAAATTACTGTTATTAAGCTGACTATTATTATTTTATATTGAAACTTTTACAAGTAATTACACAAGAGTATTCTTTAGTTCGGCTAAAAAAATAAATCTATTTTGGCATCTATTACGATCGCGATCGCATCTCTAAGGCGATCTCTCTACATTTTCTTGGTTTATGAAGCTAACTATAAAAAACTCACTAATATCTTTAACCAATTTTATCGATCGCTTCCGTATTTTTAATGATTAAATATTTACATCGAGATCGGTAAATTTATAGAGAAATAAATCGACAAAAATTATTCTAGTCAAACCTTATATATAGAAAAACTAATTTTGAGGCAAATATTCTATGTTTAATTCTATTAAACTCAAAAAAATTACATTAACAAGTTGTTTCGCTGTTTTAATGGCAGGAACTTTGAATCCAAAACCAGTAGTTTCTACTGTTACTGAAAGCCCATCAGATACGATCGAACTAACGTTTTTAGCTGGCGAGTTTCAGTGTGCGAGTAATGTTCCGCTATCAGAGTTTGTCATGAATATTACTACTGCTGAAAATTCTACCCCCCTTACTTTACGAGTAGGTGAAACTGCTTTAGTCAAAGCAAATAACTTACAAGACCTCAATATCGATATTAAAGCTATATCTGGAAATTGTATCCCATGGTCTTCTTTGGCAGACCCCGTATTTATGAGTAGAAATGACGAGTTTCCTGGTTATATCGATCCTTCCAAAGCTATTTACGAACAGACTTCATTAAATGAGTTTCAAGAAGACTTATCTAATTCTCAAGGTTTCATGTTGATGGAGTTGGGCGGGCCTAAATCAAAAACTACTACTCATAATACTGAATCTGCCTATGATTGGAATGATATAGTTCTTTTTTACGATCTAGACCCAATTACTATCTCAGCTTATCCCGCTGATTAAAATTTTTTCAATATAATGATTTGCTCGTAATCCAAACAAATATAAATTAAAAACCGCGTTAGGACAAATTACCTTTCGCGGATAAAATCATACTTTTGTCTTGCTTTTTTGATGCTGCTATTAATCTTAATTAATTAGATAAACTAGCACAAACAAGATTAACCAAATTACATCGACGAAGTGCCAGTAGATTTCTGCTGCTTCTACACCAAAATGACTATTACTGGAATAATGTCCTGCTTCGCGCGATCGCCATAAAACTGATAAAATTAACAACACGCCCACTGTTACGTGTAAACCGTGAAATCCAGTCAAAGCAAAGAAACAACTGGTAAACAAGTTAGTGGTTAATCCAAATTCCGCGTGAAAGTATTCATAGCCTTGTCCTGCTAAAAATGCTAAACCCATAGCTGCGGTTAAACCAAACCAAAATTGTAATCCACCTAGGTCATTTTTCTTGAGTGCCTCTTGTCCCCTGTGCATTACGAAACTACTAGCTACCAGAATAGAGGTGTTAAGAATCGGTACTAATAGTTCTAATTCTGGTGTACCTTCTGGAGGCCAAGCTGGCATTATGGCACGATAAATCATGAAAGCAGCAAAAAGACCGAGGAAAGTCATGCTATCAGCCAGCAGAAAGACAAAAACACCAAACATCCGATGATCTGGATGACCGTGATGTTCGCTTACTGTTTCTTGATGATAATTCAGAGTTACTTTGGATTCGTCTATAGTTGAACCTTGCATATGTAAATGTTAATCGTTAATTGTTGATTGTTATCGCTTTAGTGATTTAGTTGCTAAATATCTTTAAGCTAAATGATCTCAACCCAAACTGAGGTTATTTAACAGCCATAGAGTATTTACCTAATAAATACAACTAATGGCTGATTCGGGCAACTAACTAATTAGTTTTTGAATGACTAAAAATTAAGACTGAGTAGAAACTTCTGCCAACATATCTTCTACAGATTCATCTCCGTCAATGGTTTCTGTATCAATACCATAGTCATAAGGCCCCGCCCAAAGTACAGGCTCTTCTTCAAAATTCTCAATGATGGGAGGTGAAGCAGTTTGCCATTCTAAAGTTAAGGCATTCCAAGGATTACGGGTGGCTTTTTCTCCTTTAAATAGACTCCAGACAATATTAATGATGAAAGGAAAGGTAGAAACTGCCAGAATATACGAGCCAATAGTGGCAAGCACATTTAAGTATTGAAATTGAGGATCGTACAAAGCAATCCGACGATTCATCCCTTGTAAGCCTAGAGGATGCATGGGTAGGAATGTTAGATTGAACCCAATGAAGGTAAGGATAAAATGAATTCTGCCCCAGGTTTCATTGACCATCCGCCCCGACATCTTGGGAAACCAATGATAAACCGCAGCAAAGAGTCCAAAAACTGCACCACCAAAGAGGACGTAGTGGAAATGGGCAACGACGAAATAAGTATCGTGGACGTGGATATCAAAAGGTACAGAAGCTACCATTACCCCACTCAAACCACCAATTAGGAAGGAAGAAAGAAAACCAATACCAAATAGTAAGGCACTATTGAGATTGAGTTTTCCACCCCAAAGCGTAGCACACCAACTAAATACCTTAATCCCCGTAGGTACGGCAATAATCATGGTGGTTGCCATAAAGAACATCCGCAACCAGCCAGGAGTACCACTGGTAAACATATGGTGCGCCCAAACGATTAAGCCTAAAAAGCTAATTGCCAAACTAGAATAGGCGATCGCTCTATAGCCAAAAATGGGTTTACGGGCATGTACTGGCAATACTTCCGAAATTACCCCAAAAAAGGGCAAAATCATAATATATACTGCGGGGTGAGAATAGAACCAAAACATATGCTGGTAAACTATCGGATCCCCACCCCCTGCGGGATTAAAAAATGCCGTTCCCGCAATTAGGTCAAAAGAAAGCAAGATCAAGGCTGCTGCTAGTACTGGTGTACCCAAGATAATTAAGGCAGAAGTAGCTAGCATTGACCAACAAAATAAGGGCATACTGTGGATATCCATATCGGGCATCCGCATTGTGAGGATAGTTGTCACAAAGTTAATCGCCCCGAAAATAGAAGATGTTCCCAAGAGCAAAACGCTCAGAATCCAAATTTCTTCCCCCCACTTACCACTTACCAGGCTTAAAGGAGGATAGGATGTCCAGCCAGCTTGAGGCGCGCCAACAAAAAAGCTGCTTAAAAAGAAAATTCCCCCTGGTGGGATTATCCAGAAAGCAACGGCATTGAGTCTCGGAAATGCCATATCTTCAGCCCCAATCATTAGGGGAATGAGATAGTTGGCAAAAGCAGCCCCCGCAGGGATAATCCAGAGAAACAGCATAATCGACCCGTGCATGGTCATTAACTGATTGTAAAACTCTGGTTGTACGAAATCGGGATCGGGAGTGGCTAGTTCGGTACGCATAACTTCTGCTAATGCGCCACCAACTAGATAAAAGAAAAAGGCAGTAACTAGATATTGAACGCCAATTACTTTGTGATCGGTACTAAATGTAAAGTAGTCTTGCCACTTTCTCTCTCGATGGGAGGAACTACCTCCATTCTGATTTGTGGTTGTTTCGTTTTCTGTTACTGTAGTCATGTTTCTTGTAATTATTAATTTATGACAGCTATTCTGTGAAATTCGGAAATATAGGCAGATTTCGCCGTCAAATAGCTACAAAGATCGGTTAATAGCTATGAGAGTGATGATGGGCTGGATTTAGTTGAGAGATCGCTTCTGCTTCTATGCCCAAATCTTCTGCGTAGGGTGCTAAAAATTCTTCATCGGAGACATCAGCATCAATTAGAGCAATAGATTCACCCTCGTTGTCTACTTGAGCAAAGGTATTATCTTGCAACCATTTTTCGTATTCTTCATCTGTGTGAACTGTGAGGGTAGTTTTCATCCCTCCATGGTAAGCTCCGCAAAGTTCGGCACAAATAACAGGATACTGCCCCACTTTAGTAGGGGTAAAAGTAAGTTCTGTATCGCGATTGGGGATGGCATCTTGTTTGATTCTAAATTCTGGTAGCCAGAAAGCATGAAGCACATCTCCAGCATTAATATTTAACTTTACAGGGCGATCGACCCGAACGTGTAACTCACCTGAAACAATTCCCGTATCTGGGTAGGTAAAAATCCAAGCGTATTGAATCCCATTTACATTAACTACCAGAGGATTGCTATCTTGTTCTGATTCTGGTGATGCTCCAAGACCTAAAGCTACTTGTTGCCCATCTGGATTCATCGCGATTTGTTGTTTCGGCCCCATATCATGGGATGCCATAGGATCGAGTCCACCCATAGCATTGTAAACTTCAAAGCTATATATTGCCAAAATAAATACAATAACTGTAGGGATTGCCGTCCAGACAATTTCTAAAGGGACATTTCCTTCTATGGGTGGCCCGTCGGTTGTATCCCCTTTTTTTCTTCTAAATTTTATGACGGAATAGATAATTACTCCTTCAACCAACAAGAATAACCCCGTAGCAATAGTCATCATCAAGTTGAAAAGCGCATCAACTTGACCTGCTTCTTCAGAAGCAGCTATAGGTAGTAAGCCATGGTTTTGACCGTACCAAAGGCTGATTAAAGTTAGGGCAATACCTGCGATTAAAGTAACGATATTACTAGGAATCTTCACTGATTTTCTTTACCAAACTACTAGTCTAAATATAACGCTCTCTTACTACTATTAGGTTAGAACAAAGAGCGAGAAAGGTGTAGTTTTCTCAAGAAATATACAGGAAGTCTTTTGCTTTTTTTCGGGATCGATACTCAATTAGAAACCCTAGGCTAATAGATAAAATTTCTATATCCAAGAAAATTAATTTTTTTTTTAGACAATCTCAATTTTTATTCATAAAAAACGAAAATTATTCTAAAAAATAGCGAAAATAAAGTTGGGGATCGAAAAAAGGTAGTTAGAGTATTAGGTAGAGGTATTTATACCCACAAAAAATATCGCTAAGTTTATCTGTAAGTAATTTTTATAGCGATTTTATTAATTAAAGACCAGTTTCCAGTTTTATGGCAGAATCAATATTGCAGTCTCAGATTGCCAGAAAAAAAGTAGAATCGACCCCCAAAGTTTGGATTAGGCGTTTAGTTTGGAAAATAGCGATCGCTACTCTTCTGTTGATGGCAGTGGGTAGTGCCACCAGAGTAATGAATGCTGGTTTAGCTTGTCCAGATTGGCCTTTATGTTATGGTCAGCTAGTACCCACCCAACAAATGAACCTTCAGGTATTCTTAGAATGGTTTCATCGTTTGGATGCAGCATTTATTGGGTTGAGTGCGATCGCTCTAGCAGGTTTAGCCTGGTGGTATCGCCACGATCTCCCCACTTGGTTGCCTTGGTCTACTACTTTTGCTCTAGGCTTAATTATTTTCCAAGGTGTTTTGGGGGGATTGACAGTAACTGAATTGTTGCGCTTTGATATTGTTACCGCGCATTTAGGTACTGCTTTACTATTTTTTAGTACTTTGATTGTAATCGGTACAAGTCTTTTGCCCTACCAAAGTACTGGCGCAGCGAAAAACCTGTCATGGATAGGCTTAACTGCTAGCCTACTAATTTACGGACAGAGTCTGCTAGGCGGTTTAGTTGCATCCCGTTGGGCGTTACATCAATGTTTTGGGGCATCTCAACTCTGTATAGTTATGAATAGTCATATCTTAGGAGTTTTGCCTCCCACCATAGCAGTTATAACTCTAGTCTGGTTAGCCAGGCGTACTCCTGCTTTAAGCAACAATCTCCGAAACCTCGCCAAGCTAGCTACTGTCCTAGTTATCTTACAAATTCTCTTAGGTATTGCCACTTTTAAATTACATTTGCAAGTGGAAATTTTGACAGTTACCCATCAAATGGTAGGAGCAAGTTTACTAGGAATCTTAGTTGCTTTTACCGTTTTGGCAATGCGCGATACTCCTTTTGGAGCTATTAACAAATAATTAATTTAGTTGGACAATGAATATGATTGGGACAAGTGTAGTCCGTCGCCACGAAAACTTTTTAGAAATCATCAAAAGTTATTATCAGCTAACCAAACCAAGGATTATTCCTTTATTGTTGATTACTACAGCAGCATCGATGTGGATCGCCTCAGAAGGTAGAGTAGACCCATTTTTGCTTCTAGTAACTTTAGTTGGAGGTACTTTAGCTGCTGCTTCAGCCCAGGTAATGAACTGTATTTACGATCGCGATATTGACTACAATATGACGCGAACTCGCAAACGTCCTATTCCCGCAGGAAAAGTTCAAGCCACTCATGCTCTGATCTTCGCCCTAATTTTAGGCTTACTGTCGTTTAGTTTATTTGCTGTTTTTGTCAATTTATTAGCTGGGGGATTGGCAATGGCTGGCATAGTAGTTTATATGCTGGTGTACACTCATTGGCTCAAACGCCATAGTACGCAAAATATTGTTATTGGTGGTGCTGCTGGTGCTATTCCCCCTCTTGTAGGTTGGGCAGCCGTAACGGGTGATTTGAGTTGGACTCCTTGGTTACTATTTACCCTTGTTTTCCTCTGGACTCCTCCCCATTTTTGGTCTTTAGCTTTAATGATCAAAGATGATTATGCTGAAGTCGAAGTGCCGATGCTACCTGTTGTTGCAGGGGAAGAATCTACTGTCAAGCAAATCTGGATTTATACTTGGCTGAGTATAATTGCCAGTCTGTTAATAATTTATCCTTTGGGCAACTTAGGCATAATCTATAGCGCGATCGCCATTTACCTTAATATTCTCTTTTTGCGTAAAGCTTGGCAGCTAAAACAAACTCCTCAAGATAAGCAATTAGCTCGGTCTTTGTTTAAGTATTCGATTCTCTATATGATGTTGTTATGTACGGCTATGGTAATAGATAGTTTACCCGTAACCCATCATTTACTGGCCACTATTGCTACTCTAATCTAAGATTTGCTCTCGGAAAATGCTTATGGGATGTAGTTGCTTATTACTTGCTTGATGGTTGATGGCAGTTAACGATCGACTATCAACATTTAACCTAATGCCAATGGCGAATAGCTATTAATTTGTTGGTTAAAGATGGGGAGAAGGGGAGACAAAGAGAGTGTTAGCCAAAAATTCTCTCTCTTACTCAGTCAAGTCGCCTCGCTCCTAATTCAAAATTTTAATTTTGAATTTTTAATTGGTAACTCAGTCCCAGAAGATAGAGAGACTATCGGAGGGTTATACGGTTTATTTATTCTGACTCCTGACATCACGGCTCCTGACTTCTCCACTCTTACTAAGTCTCCAGTAACTTTTGAGAATTGATATGAGATTGGTTTAATCATCCATAGTTTTATCTTTAACACCCCGTACTATCCGAGAAAGTTCGCTTTTCTCATCTATGCTAATTTTGGTAGGTGAGCCACTAATAATTCCTTCATAGTGACGGAAAGAATCTTTGATCTCTGGACCATCCTGAGATATGGTATATTCTCGAATCGCTTTATCGTGCCAAGAACCACGCATTTTAAAGACGTTAATTGCTCTAGACATCTCACCCCGAATTTCTACATATTGCAGCATAATAATCGTATCGGTAATCGTAGAAATATGGGATTCGGTAATTGAATGCGCTCCCATAAACTGATCGGTGGTATTGGTGAAAAAGCCAGTAATTTCTTCTTGTTTGGCATAGCCAGTTACCCCAATCACAAATTGGCGAAAGGCATTATTAGTTACACCCCTAGCCAAAGCAGAAAGAGAGTCGATCGCAATCCGAGAAGGTTTGAATTCTTTAATTTCTGATTTAATCATCTGGAGATGATCTTCTAAACCTGCCGACTCTGGATAGGAACAGAGCAATTTAAGCAACCCTTTTTGTTCCATTTCTTCAAAATCTATACCCCAAGAAAAAGCATTACGAGATAGCTGCGCTCGCGATTCTTCATAGGCAAATAAAATGGCTCTTTCTCCTTGGCGACAACCTTCTTGTAAAAATTTGCTAACTAGTAAAGTTTTGCCCGTACCTGTAGCTCCTGTTGCCAAAATGATCGAGTCTTTGAAGAAACCACCCCCACACATTTTGTCCAGAGTTTTGATGCCTGAAGAACTACGAGTATTAGAGGAACGCTGGGTAAGTTGCATTGCTCCGAGGGGAAAGATATTGATCCCATCGTTAGTAATAGTAAAGGGAAATTCTCCTTTCATATGAGTTGTTCCACGTAGTTTGAGAATTTCTACAGTACGACGGCGACGTTCTCCTTCCAGTACATTACGGACGATTACAACATTATCAGAGACAAATTCCTCTACCCCAAAACGAGCGATCGCCCCATATTCTTCTACTCTTTCTGTAGTTAAAATGGAAGTAACTTCTAGTTGTTTGAGACGAGCAACCAGACGAAATATCTCTCGTCTAACCACAGAAGCAGCATCGTACTGTTGAAATACCGCCGTTACCGAATCGATCGAAACTAATTTTGCTTTATATTTTCTAATAGCGTACTGAATTCGCTCGATTAAGGCTGATAAGTCAAAATTACCAACTACTTCTTGCCCTTCTGGATCGGGAGAAGCATCGAGAATAAACAATTTTCCTTGCTCGATTAAACTTTGAAGATCCCAACCAAAGCTATAAGCGTTTTGAATAATATCCCTAGGAGACTCTTCAAAAGTAACAAATAACCCTGGAGCCTCAAAATACTTAATGCCATGGTAAAGGAACTGAATTGCTAGTAGAGTTTTTCCCGTACCAGATGTTCCACTAACTAGTGTGGTTCTACCTATTGGTAATCCGCCATGAGTTATTTCATCAAATCCTTCTATCACTGTCCGAATTTTGCGAACTCCTTGAGTTGATAATTCATCTCTATTTGAATTGTTAGGACTTGCTTGATTCATCTGTTATGCACAAAAAAATTTTATTAAAATTAAACTAGAATTTAAAGAATACGATCGTTTGCTAAAACCTTTCCTATTTTAGTTATATTTCTAAGTCTCGTTCTCGAATTTCTTCATAAAGCAAATCCAATCCAATTAAAACTCTTTCTCGATCGGAAAGATCGCCAATGATTTTACGAACGGGAGGGGGCAAAACTTTAGATAAAGTTGGGGTTGCCAAAATTTTATCTTCTTCTGCTAATTGAGGATTTTTTAAGACATCAATTACTTTTAAAGCGTATACTCCCTGAAAATCTTTTTCTAATATGGTTTTGAGGGTTTTTAAAGCTCTAACTGAGTTGGAAGTATTACCAGCAACATAAAGCTTTAAAACATAGGTTTTTTTAAATTTACTCATAAGCTAGTTTCATCTAGATTAATTAATAATAATACCCGTAAAAGCATATCATTTAATCTACTCCAAATAAGAGGTCAAAATGGATATCTTCTCTAGGTAAAGAACGGCGATACATCTCACAAAGATGAGCAATAATATCAATTAAAGCTAAACGATAATCTAGTAAAATCTCTTCATTTCTTCCTTCTAACTTAAGTTGTTGAGCGAATTCATCCATTAACTCCATATGAATTTCTAAGATCTGCGATACAGAGAAATCGGCAAAAAAAGCTTTATTAACAAATTGGTCTATAGCCTGATTTATTTCTGAATCTTCGGCAAAGTAATTAAGGATAATCTTACGATAATCTAGGTTTAATTCTTGCAAAAAATCTTGTTTTTTTTCTTTTGATAAATTGCGGTAAAAGTCTTGGGGATTACGCTTATAATATACTCCTAAATATCCTAATCTTTCTTGAAATTTTTCGGCTAGACGACGTTGCTGAATCAGTAAAAAATTAGCTCTATTAACTTCTCGATCGCTTTTAAATTGAGTAAATTGATCTTCAATATTACAAGCAGGAACAAGATGAAGAAATTTACTAATTGCTAAGTTGATGTATGCTGGCAATTTTTCTAATTGCGATCGCTTTAATCTAACTTCTGCATTATGATAGAGGAAAGATTTGTGTTTGCTAGGCTGCTTTTGTGACAAATTTTTTGGCTCGCTATCTGATTCGTAACTATCTTGAAGCTCGTCATCTTCGACGATCGCCAATGGTAGTAGAGTACCTTCTTCCGCTAGCTGCGACAATAAATTGGTAAAAGAATCTTGCCAAAAAAATACTAAACAATCTATATTTTCTTTATTTGGCTCGATAAATTCTCTCAATTCATCTATACTGCTTATATATTTCACACTATGACCGTCTTCACTCAGTAATCTCGATGAAGACTGTGCTTGTTGTGCGTCACAGGGGAAAATACAAATCAAAAGTCGGTTAGACAAAGTACTATTGGAAACAAAGATGAATGGAGTTTGTCTAGCATCAATACCAGAATAGAAATTGCTTTTGAACCATATCTGGTCGATCTATTAGACATATAAAAAACTTAACATTTATTGACCCATTATGAGAATTGTAATTAATTGTAAGTATTAAATTCTCTTCCCAGGTAATTTAACGTAATAATGATTAGGTAATGCCTTAGCAACAATAGTGTTGTTTAACTTATCTAAAGCAGCACTCCTATGCAGTCGAAGGTACTCCGCCAGTTGAAGACGGATCTAAGCGAGACTTGCGCGATTCGGACGTTCCGTCCGCAGGCTGACTCGCTCTGCTTCGACTTCGTAAAGGCAAACTTGAAGGATATAGATACGATCGAGCAACTTCTAGAGAAATTTTGTAGAGTGATTAATGTCTGCTTCTCCTCACATCCTCAAAAATTTTATTGAACCCCTTGCTATTTGTTCGACAAAAGCAGATTTAGAGACTCTATTGGAGATTATCAGATCGAGCCAACATCCGACAGTAGCTGTTGTAGATGAAACAAAATGTCCTGTCGGGATAATTAATGGTTATCGCTTGCTTCTGTTTATTCTCAAACAGAAAGGGCAAGTTTCTCAAGGTACAGTGAGAGCGACGGGAGAAAAAGAAGATAAAACTTATAGAGCTATTGCCGATAGTTTTCAATTGACTCAATGGATTGAACCAATAGTTAGTTTACCAGTCAACCTCAGTTTAGAAGAAATAATAGCTTATTTCCAGACAAAAAAAATAACTCAAAGCGATCGACAAAATTATCTGGTTATCGAAACAACGGGGAATTTGCTAGGACAATTAAATCCTTTTCGTCTTAGCCAATGGTTATTTTCTTCTCAAATTAAGTTTGATTCGAGCTTACCACAGCATCAAAACCAAAAAGTAGCTTGGCTAAATTTACCTATATTTCAGTTAATCGAGCAACTTCCCTTACCTTTAATGTTACAAACAGGAAAGGGGATAACGTTATATCAAAATCAGTCTTGGCAACAACAAGTAGGTAAGACTAAAATATCTAATCCATTAGAAATCAGTCAATTTGTTCGGTCTCTTAATTCTGAGTTTTCCTTAGCTTATTCTCTCTCTAGCAACAAAGAATCAATTCCCTACTGCTTGAAAGGCAACTATTATCAATCTTCTTCTTTTGCCGACTCATCTCCACGTAAGATAACTCGCGAATCTCAAAAAATCTTAGATAAGGTGATAGAAGAACAGACTAATATTCCCACTAATCATCTAGAAAAACAATCCCCAGGACTATCGACTTTAAATTTTGCTTCACTACCTTTACAAAAAACGAAATCTGAATGGCAATACCTTAAATTACCTTTAAACTACGCAGATAGCAAGCTCAATCATCCAGAGTCAACAACAACGGCTTGGTTACTGATAGCTTTAAAATTTTTACCGACAGAACAATTAAATTGTCAGTCATCTCAAGACAATGAATTGCAGAGATTAAATCAGTTAAAAGATAATTTTTTAAATACTATTAGCCATGAATTAAAATCTCCTCTTACTTCAATTGTTGGTTTATCTAGCTTATTAAAAGAAGAAAAATTAGGTCAACTCAATCAACGTCAAATTCGCTACAGTGAGTTGATTTACAGTAGTGGAAAAAAGTTAATGAAAATTGTCAGTGATATTCTGGAATTAACTCATTTAGCAACAGGTAAACAGCAATTAAACTTTGAAGTTATTCAAATTAAAACTTTGTGTTTAAAGGTATACGAGCAAGTGCTAACCAGATTAGAAGAATCTAATCAAATGGAAGGTAAATCTTCAATTGAGCCTCAATTTCAACTATCTATTGCCCAAAATTTAGAGCTTATTTCAGCAGATAAAATGCGCTTGCGCCAAATACTCGTTTATCTGTTGGATAATGCCTTAAAATTTGTTCGAGAAAAAAAATCGCATTTACCTACATTACCAACTAAAATTGCAATTACTGTAGATGATTGGCATGATTGGATTACTATTACTATTGTAGATGATGGCATTGGTATTGCAGAAGAAATTCAAACCCTAATTCTAGAGCAATATTTTTCTGATAGACAGGAGCGACAACATCGCTATAACGATATTGCTTTAGGGTTGATTATGGCTCAACAATTAGCTAAAGCTCATGGAGGAGATATTTCTTTTATCTCTAGTTGGGGGAAAGGTAGTAAATTTACACTACTATTACCTTCTGCTTCTACTAAAATAAATTTAGACAGTACTACTAATTCTAATTTACTCGATCTGGTCAGACAAAGTTTAGAACTTAGCTATCAAGAACATCACTCTCAACCAGATTTTCCAGCCTATAAAATCCCGACTCAAGATAACTTATTAGTTTTAATAATTGACTCAGTAGTCTCTCAGATCGAGCTACTAGATTTACAGTTAAATCAATTAGGTTACCATCCAATTGTAGCACGTACGCCAACAGAAGCTTTCCAAAAAGCCCGTCAATTTAAACCTAGTAAAATTCTGCTCAATCCTACTTTTTCTAATGATGTTGACAATAATATCTTAAATCTACTCAAGTCTGATGCTCTGACAAGTAATATTCCTTTGTTTTTGCTTGTTAATAATCAAAAAGAACGAGAAAAATATACTCAGGCAGATGGATTTTTAATTCTACCAATCGAGAAAGAATCTTTAATTAAAATCTTACCTTCAGTCAAAACAAAGATTTCTGAGGGACAAAAACGTCTAACAATTTTGCATCTCTATCCAGAATCAGAAATTACTAGTAATTTAAAAATTATTCAAAATTCTGACTTAAATTTTGCTCTCAATGAACATTTATCTGGTTTAAATCATCGAGTTTTAGAAGCAGATAGTTTGGAACAAGGAGAATTGCTAGCTCGTATTTGGCAGATAGATGCTATTGTCTTAGATGGTCGTATTTTACAAGAACCTTTACTTTATTTGCGATCGCTCAAAAAATCCGAACAATTGTCTTCTTTACCTCTAGTAACTTTGGATATCAAAACAACAGAAGCAGCAAATCAAATTGAAGGGCTTGCTGTTTTTCCCTGTTTATTGCCTGAAGAAAAAAGTAATTTAGCTAACTTAGTGCAAGTTATTCAAATAGCAGCAGGAACTAAGATCGATCGATAATGAAAATTTGATAGATACATCAACAGTAACAATTACTATTCAAATACCTTTACAAACATTTTCTTAGGTTCAGTTAAAAACATTAACCAAATTAAACCAGCAAGTCGATGGTAACTGAAAGGAAAAATATCAAAGATAGGCAAACAAAAAATTAAAAATATACTGATAGTTACTTGTTTGAGTCTATCGGGTTGACAATTAGCGATAGCCCAAATAGCAAGAGGTATTGCTAAGACATAGTGATGTTCCCAAACCGACGGAGAAATCAAAAGACTAAGTGCAATTCCATCCATTGAATGTCCGTAAAGTCGCCACGTTTCCAACCATTCTTTTGAATTTAGGTTATTAGTTTTTTGTACAAATTGTGAGTAAATTTTTTCTCGTTGCCAGAATCTCCACACTAGCCAGATGCCAATAGTCAAAATTATTATAAAGACAGTTTTATTAACTAAAGTAGTGGGGATTCCTATTAAATCAAAGCAATTAAACACGAAACTATATATACTATTATTTCTAAAAAAAGTGGGTTTTTGTACATCTCTAAAATATAGAAAAAATTGCTCCCAAAGATTCCAATCTCTACCCCAATTCGTTTGAATTAAAACAATTAACATAAAACTCAAAAACGACATAAAAACCACTTTTAAGCGTTTGGCAATTGTCCAAGGTAACAATAAAATCAAAGGATATATTTTTAGATGACTTCCTAGAGCGACTGCAATTCCACTAATGAGAGGAGAACGCTTTAACAGAATGATTGCTAATAAGAAGCTATTGAGTAGCCACAAATTCACTTGATTCCAGATGAAAGTCCTAAAGATAGGATAATTGAATAAAAATATAGAAGTAACTATAAATAAAGATGTTATTTTTCTTAATTGGAGAATGCGAGCCAGTTTATAAGACAAAAAATAAGCTAACACTACCATGAAAAACTGACCACATTGGTAAAAATAAAAAACTAAATTTATGAGGTTTTCATTATTAATCATTAGTAAGCCAGACAACTTAGCGGTCAAATGATATACAAAAACCATTATCTGAACAAACAACGGAGGATAAATATAAGGTTTTATTCCTGGTAATTTTTCATAAGGGTTTTGCCCATCGAGCAATGCTTTAGTAGCATCTTCATAAGCAATATAATCAGTACTTTTAAGCGAATATTCGGTAACAAATAATAAAAAAAATAAACATACTAATAATGGAATTACAATAGGTAAAGCTGTTTTTAAAGAACTTACTTTTTGTTTATCTAATTCAAAGTAGGCAAAAGCTATAATAGTAATAGAAACAAAAAATCCAAACAATTCAAATACTAGATTATTAGCGGAAGTATAAGAAATAGCTCGATCGCTCAAAGTTAAGTTTCTAATTAAAAGGGGTAAGATAGTACAGATAAAAGAAGTGAAAACAATTATTAAGACTTTAGTAAGCTTCATGAATTTTCAAGCGATAAGTGAACTTCGAGCGAAACGGATGAGGTCTACACTAGTAAAATAATATATTTAGTTGAAGTGTCTAGCTTATCCTCAATATTTGTAGATATATTTATTCTGAAATAATTTTGTGTCGTTTTCGTGTTCTAGGTCAGTCATCATCGCTTCTTCAAAGATCCTGTCAGCACAATAACTTTAAAAGTTTTAATTGATATACAAAATAGATTTATTAGGACAAAATTTCTCAAAAATACAGTAACAAAAGCTATCTTTCATTTTAAAGTAACACAAGTGTCGCTCTTCCTCTTAAAAATTCTTTTCAAGTCAGCTTCTCTTTCATCGTCAAAAGATTAATTTGTCTTTATCGACAGACAGAACAATCAAAATCTAAAACTTGTGGAGCAGGAGAAATCGCTCCTATTTCAAGAGCAGATTTAGCCCCTATACAACAGATGGTTGCTGTGGTTTAGACTAAAAATAATCACAAATTAATCAAGCCAATTCGTAATAAAATTGCTATAAATGCAAGCCTTATGTCTCTAATCCTTACTTGCTACAGAAGAATAGCGAGAATTATCGGACTTATTTAAGCGATCGCTTACCCGTCTGAGTACACCATTAATAAACCGATGTCCTTCTTCATCAGAATAGCGTTTGGCTAGTTCTACTGCTTCGTTAATTGCTACTTTAAGGGGGATTTCTAGAAACAAAATTTCAGCTACAGCAATACTGAGAATATGTCGATCGATCTGGGGTAAACGACTCAGTTGCCAAGCTACCATTGATTCTTCAATTTGTTTTTCTATTTCTTGACGCTGAGCGTTAACAGTTTTGATAATTTCTAAAGCGTATTCTCTGACTTCGTAACTATTAGCTATCTGGACAAATTCTGGTAATTCTACTGCCACTCCCAAACGGTTAATGGCAGTTTGTGCTAATTCTAAGGCATCTTGTACCATCGCTTTAGCACTGTTGAGGCTATTAGCACTAGTCTCCGTACTGAATAAGCGATCGCTACCCCGTTTTACTTCTGAGGCTGCGGTTTCTAAGGTATCTTGTAATTCTATTGTAATCGTTCTAATGGCTGCAAGGACAAGGCTATCTAAATCCTTATCTTCTAGTTTTCTCTTACTAATTTTTAGCTGACTTAGACTGAGAAGGGCTAGTTCGCGAGCGATACTACGAGGTTGTTTACGGGGTGGCATAGTTTTAGAGAAACCTGGCTTAATTTTCTTCTTCTAGAGGTAAAGTAGCGGTTGCTTTAGTTTGATTTTCTTGACTAGAAGTTTCTACAGGTATTCGATTATGAGATTTTTTGAATGGAGGAAGAGAAATACTAGCATTAGCTTCTGGACTAACAATTCCGCCAGAAATCAGAACTTTAAAAGCGTCTTCGATCGAAATAGACAAATCGATCACCTCAGCTTCAGGTACGAGAGCGTACCAACCTGAAGTCGGATTGGGCGTAGTTGGAATAAAAATACTTAGCATTTGTTGGGAAAGATGGGACTGTAAATGACTGCTGGCTTTTCCCGTGACAAACCCCAAAGTCCAAATTCCCTTACGGGGATATTCCAACATGACGACACGGCGAAATTTAGTTTTAGAGTCTTTGAAGAGGGTTTCTAGTATTTGTTTGAGGGTTTTGTATACCGAACCAGCTAAGGGAATCGCTTGTAACAATTGCTCCCCAAAATCTAGTAACCATCTGCCCACAATATTCCGTGCCATCAAACCGATAATCAAGATAGATAACAGAGGCACGGCTAACCCTACCAAAAAATTAAGCAGATTGGTTAATAGTGGATCGAGTCCATCGAATGGGTTAAGCTGTTTGGGAATGCGAGTCAGAAAATCAATAACCCATCTAGCGATCGTAATCGATAACCAAATTGTTGTCGCTAAAGGAATTATTACCAGAATACCAGCGATGAGGTCGTTTTTTAAATCCTGCTTAAAGCGTTGAAGCACAGAGCGCAGACTCTCCATTATAAAAGCATCTAAATCTTAACAATTGCGTCTATTATTTAGTATAGGTTTTAATTAACATCAATGGATTTGTTCTCTCTAGAATACATAAATTCTTTTTTTGTTAAATCTTACCGCTATTGACTGTCTATCAGTCCTTGAGTTTAGCCTAACTATATGTATCATATCTTACTGTAGGACTGTTTATTCTCGCTCAAGAAAAACTATAAATTGAGTAAAAAGTAAGAAATTTTCTGGACTTACTTTTTACTTGCAAATAAATAGTAGATAGTTAACGAACGGCAGCTTTTTTATTACTCACTGGGGGTTTACCCATATTCTTAAGACCAAGCCAGCCGATGGCTATATAACCTACTGCTAACATTAAACTACTCAAACCAGTACGAATTCCCTGCTTGAAAGCTTCTGTTTTCGCTCTATTTTCCCTTTCCCGCTTCCGATCGCCGAGTTGGGTTTGTAATTCATTGAGTCTTGCTTCTAAAGCTTCGGGATTTTGAGCTAATTGACGGAAATTTTCTAGTTGTTGTTTGGTCTGATTTAAATTTTGTAGTTGTTCTGGATTGAGCCTTTGACCCTGTACCTGACCACTGTTAATGGCTGTATCAATTTCTCTAATCCGATTATTTAACTCTTCTAGGCGTTGGGGGTCTTGAGAAAGATTGTTTAATTGCTCAAATTGAGTCCTAATCCGATTTTCTGCCTCTCCTGCATTTTGGTTGATTTGACTGATAACATCAGTTTGAGCTTGACGCAAATTATTGAGATGGAGGGGGACTAACAGTAAAAAAATTAATCCCATTAAACTAGCCAGAATAAATACTGGTAAACGCAGATCGAAACTTAATTTTTTGCCAGGACTACTCAAACTCGCCTCAATCCAATAACCGACTAGCATAAAAGCTATACCGACTAGGGGAACAATCCCCCGATCGACAATTTGACCTGTAAAGCTAATTTGCCATTGAGCATCAAGAGGCTCAAAGGGAATTGCCAAAGTGATGTAGTCTAAAATAGAAGAAAGTATTAAGATTACCCCAATCAACTTAAGAGCTAGGGTGGTAAAAGGGGACATTGTTGTTGAAGTATTCATTATTTTTCCTCGAATTCTATCTTTTTATATTGCTTTAGATAAGCTAAAAAAAATTAAAAATACATATCTAGCTTGCTTTATTGTTTGATTTAGTTTAACTTGCCCCTTTTGTCTCGTCTAATTATCTACTGTCAAAGGGGTTGACTCACAAACCCCATCTTAAAAAATTAGAGAAGGAGTAACAAATATATACTTAAGTTTTATCCGAGCGGAGTTTTTTACTTTTAAAATTATTTACAAAATGATATCTTTAATTGAGTCAGAAATGAAAAAATTTGTCGAAATTCTGCCAGATAAATCGGCTTTAATCGAGCGATCGCTCCAGTTAGTCGTCACTCAAATCCAGACAGCGATCGCCGAGCGAGGACAATGTACTATAGCTCTTGCAGGTGGCAACACCCCTAAACCTTTATACGAAGCCCTGGCAAATCAGTCTTTACCTTGGCCAAAAATCCACGTATTTTGGGGAGATGAACGTTATGTCCCCGAAGAACACGACGATAGTAATCAAAAAATGGCACGTCAAGCTTGGTTAGCTAAAGTCGATCTCCCCGCAGCTAATATTCACCCAATGCCGACAACAAGTAACGATCCTCAAAAAGATGCTCGACAGCACGAGGAAGAGATTCGCGAATATTTTCAAATTACCGAGGGGGATTTTCCTGTTTTCGATTTAATTTTGTTGGGTATGGGAGATGATGGACATACGGCTTCTCTTTTTCCCCACACAGAAGCTTTACAAGTCCAAGACAGTTTAGTAACAGTAGGCAATAAAGACGGACAACCCCGTCTCACTTTTACTGCGCCTCTAATTAATCATGCTCGTTGCGTTATCTTTATTGTTGCTGGAGAAAATAAACGCCCTGCGCTCAAACAGATTTTTGCGACTCAAGGAGACGCTCAAACCTATCCAGCCCGCTTAATTCAATCCAAAGGAGAACTTTGGTGGTTATTAGATACTTCGGCAGGAGCAGAAATTAAAACGCAATTACCCAATTAACCTTAAACTAACAAAAAAATGCTATATAAAGATTTTTGCCTTTCATGTTGGAAAGCTATACAAATAGTGTAAATAATATTTACTTAAATTGCTATGATCATCTGTCCCAATTGCAATCATCATAATCCTGATGGTTCTTCGCAATGCGAAAATTGCTATACTCCATTACCACAAACCACTAGTTGCCCTAACTGTGGTGCTTCAGTCCAAACTGATGCTACTTTCTGTGGTCAATGTGGTTTCAATTTACAGGTAGAAATGATTGAATCTGTAATCAATATAGCGGATAATATAGAAGCATATCCAGAACTTGCTTATACCGAGGAGCAAGAGTCATCAGTATCTGTAAGCAATGAAGACTTGTCTTCTAAAGATTTATCTTTTTTGCTTCAAAGTCCTTGGGATGAAGAAGAAGATAATCCGAAGACGATAGCACAAGAATCCGTACCTTGGGAACAAGAAGTTAAAGAAGACGATAGTCTCGAAACTACAGCACAAGAATCTAGCTCTTGGGAACAAGAAGTAGCAGAGGAAAAAGAGTCAGAAACATCCCAAGTTAGTACTTCTGATGCTTGGGATGTTGAAGAACTACCAGAATTATATGAATCAGACGACATAGCAGATATAGTTAGCTCGATCGAAAGTTTATCTTCTACTGACTTGGAGGAAACAGAATCAGCAGAAGATAAACAAGATTTAAATAATCGAAAGGCAGAAGAATCAAGTTTACCCATTTCTCCACCAGAACTAGAGAAAATAGTAGTACCACAAAAACCCGATAACGTTGCTATGACTGGATTGAGTTCGGCTACTCAATTACAATTGCAGAAGGCTAGACTACTACACGTCCAAACCAATACAATTATCGAGATCCCACCGAATTTGTCAGTAGTGCATATTGGAAAACCCAATAGTCAAATTCCCCCCGATATCGATGTTTCTGGTTTCGCTGACTCAGAGGTGGTTTCTCGTATTCATGCAGATCTTCGCGTAGAGGGAGATGCCTACTTTATTGAAGACGTAGGAAGTTCTAACGGCACTTATATTAATCATAATCCTCTGCTTACAGGTAATCGTTATCGACTGCGTTCGGGCGATCGCATTGCTTTGGGAAAAGGAGATTTAGTTAGTTTTATTTTCCAACTATCAGAATAATTAATAGGTAGGTCAAACTGCTCGTGGTCAATAATTCGATATTGCTACTAACGTAAAGCTAAATCGGATTGTAGAGTTAATTCCAAATCTTCTTCAGGATCGATGGAAATTAGCTCTACTTCATCACCTCCGCCAAGCAATAAACCGCCTAAAGCACCAATACCAGCACCACCGACAACTTCTTCAATATTGATATCTCCAAAAAGATCGCCCAAAAGTACCGCAGCAGCACCCCCAATAGCAGCACCCGTTAAAATGTCTTCTGCACTTGCTCCTTTTTTAATGGTTTCTGTACGAGTTACTATTCTAGAATCGGCATTGATAAACTGGCTCGTACCATCGGGGAAAATTATTTCTTCAGCAACAAAGCGAGAACCTTCCCCCGCTGGCTCAATTTGCCCAGAAATTTCACTACCATAGGGAATAAGAGTATTGCGATCGCGGTCGCGAATATTCGCTGCTACAGTTAAAGTAATGGGTGCAGTTTCTGTTTTAGTTACTAAAATTTTATCTTCCTCAAATTCTACGGGAATTTGCGTTCCAGCAGGAATTACAGTACTAGAATAAACCCGACGAGGATAATTACGCTCTTTTCTACTTTGGGAAGGAAATAGTTGAGCAGAAGCAGGAGCGAGATCGAATATAGGAGCAAGAGTAGCACCAATAGTTAAAAGTGTAATTAAGGAAGTAGCTGGTTTAAGGTATTTATGAATAAACATAAGATATTTTTGTTGTATCGTTCATAAGCAAAGACGGAGGAAAATTGAGCTTAGTTCCAGACATTCTTAACAGTAATATCCGTTCTTGGCGATCGAGTTACCTGGTAGATTAGCAATGTTAAAACAAAAATTTTCTCTCAAACAGGAAGAAAATAAACAAAATAAAAAGATGTGGTTTTTCCTAAATTGGGGACTCATTTTAATCGCTATGGCTGGTATTGGGATAGTTAAATTTACACCCCAAGGCAAAAAATTAAGTCAAAGAATTCTCACTAGTTCTTTATTTTCTAATCGTCAAGCAGAATCAAATTCTTCGGCTATTTTACCTTTAGGATCGCTCTCGCCATCTTCTAGAGCAGAAGAACTAGAAAAGATAATTGCAGCCAATCAAAATTCTCTCGATAGTTATCGCGCTCGTTATCTTCTAGCGAAAGATTTACTAGAACAAGATCGCGGACAAGCTGCTTTGGATTATTTAGATAACTTAGAACAAAATTACCCCCTACTTGCTCCTCAAATTCTGCTGAAAACGGCTCGCGCTTATCAACAACTCGATCGAGTTACGGAAGCTCGTAAAATTGCCCAAAAGTTAATCGATCGATATCCAGAATCTCCTTTAGTAGTCGATGCTTCATTTTTGATAGCTCCATCTCAAGTTAGCTTATTTTCCGAGCTAGGAACAGAATTTCCCGCCCATCCCTTATTGCAAAAACTGGCGCGAGAAACTTTAATGACTCAGCCAGATAATTTTGATTTATTGCTGTGGTTGGCTAAATATAGTCGCGATCGCGATCTCAATCCGATTCGCGATCGTTTGGTATTAGAATTTCCTGCAAAATTAGAACCAGAAGATTGGGAGGCGATCGCTCATGGTTATTGGCGAGAAGGAGAGCATCGTAAAGCTGCTGACGCTTATCGTTATGCCCCTCTAACACCCCGTAACCTTTATCGGACAGCTAGAGGATTTCATCTCAACGGCAATATTGCAAGTGCCAGAAGTTGGTATCAAAAATTAATTACTGAGTTTCATGATGCCAGAGAAACAGCCTTAGCCTTGCAGTATTTGGCGAGTATTTCTGGAGGGAAAGAAGCTTTGATTTATCTCGATGTAGTTATCGAACAGTTTGAAGATCGCGCTCCTCATGCACTTTTGGCTCAAGCAGTAATCCACGATGCACTCAAACAACCAGAATTAGCCGATCGAGCTAGAGAAAGATTATTACAAGATTATCCCCACTCAGCAGCAACAATCGATTATCGGGGAAAAAAAGCCCTAGAACTAGCAAAACAAGACAAAATCGAGCAATCATGGTACTGGATTGCTCCAATTTTAGAAAATAATCTCAATCTCGATGATTTTCCTCAAGCTACTTTTTGGGCGGGAAAATGGGCAACTCAATTGGGCAAACAAAAAGAAGCTCGATCGGCTTTTACTAAAACGATCGAGAATGCCCCTCAGTCTTATTATGCTTGGCGTTCTGCTGTAGCTTTAGGTTGGAATGTAGGCAGTTTTAGCAATGTCAGTCAGTTAAATGTTTCTTTACAATTTCCTTTTCCTAATTCTTCTTTACCTGTAGGGTCAGAAGTTATTCAAGAATTGTTTCTTTTAGGTCAGTATGAAGATGCTTGGGCAATACTACAGTCAGAAATTGCTAACCCTCAAGAACTAACTGTAGAGCAACAATTTCTGGAAGGTTTATTGTTAGTCAGATTAGGGGAACATTCAGCAGGAACTCAGCAAATTTGGGATTTAGCTCAAAGAGATACCCCTCAAGACCGAGAAAAATGGCGATCGCTCCGTAAGACTTCTGCTTATTGGTACGGTTTGTTTCCTTTTCCTTACCAAGAAACAATTATCGCCAATGCTAGACAACAAAAAATTAATCCTTTATTGGTAGTTGCAGTAATGCGAAAAGAATCTAGTTTTGCCCCTGAAATTAAATCTTGGGCTGGTGCGGTAGGTTTGATGCAGATTTTACCAGATACAGCCGAATGGGTTGCAGGGCAGACAAATTTAGCAGATTTTGTTTTAACTAACCCAGAAGATAATATTCAGATTGGGACTTGGTACTTAGCTCATAATCATCAAAGACACGAGCATAATTCTTTACTAGCGATCGCCAGCTACAATGCAGGTACGGGAAATGTTTCTCAGTGGACGAAAAAATATAGTCTTCAAGACTCCGATTTATTTATCGAGCAAATTCCTTTCCCCGAAACCAAAGACTACGTAGAAGGAGTTTTTAGTAATTATTGGAATTATCTACGGCTCTATAATGGAGAAGTTAGGGATAAACTCGCCGATTATGCCGATTTTTGAAACAGTTTTGACCCAAGTAAACAATTTTGCTCGAGAAAATCATAAAAATTTAAAAGCTCTAAGCTCTAAGGAGGTGCATAGGTATTATCTTCTTGCTTACAGCTTATAGCTACGGCGAAGCCCCTTTATCCAAATCAAAAATAACATAATTAATGCCTTCTCTTACCAACCCGCGACAACTTGCTTTTTTAGCCTTACAAGATATTTATCAAAACAAAGCCTATACAGATATTGCTCTCGATCGCGTTTTAGAAAAAGCTAAAATAAACAAGGCAGATAGGGGTTTGACTTGTGAATTAGTGTATGGAATAGTACGAAGACAAAGAACATTAGATTGGCTCATTGACAGTTTGGGTACAAAAAAAGCGGAGCGACAACCACCAAAGTTAAGAACTATTCTGCACATCGGTTTATATCAATTGCGCTATCTAACTCAAATTCCCGACTCGGCAGCAGTAAATACCAGTGTAGAATTAGCCAAACAAAATGGTTTAGGTAAGCTAACAGGAGTAGTTAACGGCATTCTCAGGAAATATTTACGTATTGCCATAGATACCGATCCCTTAGTCTTACCTACCAACTCGATCGCTAGATTAGGTATTTTACATAGTTTTCCCGATTGGATAATTCAAACTTATCTCCAACAACTAGAAGAGTCAGAAGTCGCTCTTTTATGTAACTGGTTTAATCAACCTCCTGCCATTGATTTAAGAGTGAATATCCTAAAAACTTCGGTAGAGTCAGTAGAAAAGGCTCTATCAAAACTAGGCATCTCTGTCTCGCGTTTACCCTATTTACCTCAAGCTTTAAGATTAAGTGGTAGCATTGGTGCAATCCAAAAATTACCAGGATATCAAGAAGGATGGTGGATGGTGCAAGATAGTAGCGCGCAGTTAGTCAGCCAACTTCTGGCACCCCAACCAGGAGAAACCGTTATTGATGCTTGTGCTGCACCAGGAGGAAAAACCGCTCACCTTGCTGAATTGATGGAAGATCGTGGTAAAGTGATTGCCTGCGATCGAGATGCTAAACGACTTAGAAAAGTAAGAGCTAATGCCAAAAGACTGAACTTAGAATCAATTCAAATCTACGAAGGAGATAGTCTGGAGTTGACAGAATTTAGAGAAAAAGGCGATCGCGTTTTACTAGACGCACCTTGTTCGGGTTTGGGAACTCTTCACAAGCGTCCCGATATTCGTTGGCGACAAACTCCCGATAACATTCGGGAACTTTCTCAACTACAAACAGACCTATTAACTAGAGTAGCAACTTGGACTAAACCAAAAGGTATTCTAGTTTACGCTACCTGTACCCTCAATCCGCTAGAAAATGAACAGGTTATTCAGTCTTTCCTCTCTACTCATCCTCATTGGTCGATCGAAGTTCCTGCTGATTTACAAGGATCGGATTTCGTCACTCCAGAAGGTTGGTTTAAAATCTTTCCTCAAAGGTACAATATGGACGGATTTTTTATGGTTAGACTTAAACAAAATTTCTAATATGCAAACTAAACAGATCGATAAAATGAAACAAATACTCAAAATTTTAATTGGTGCTGCTTGGATAGATGGAGTGATTCAACCAGAGGAAAGAAAATATTTTCACCGTATAGCCAAGGAATATCAACTGGAAGAAGACCCAGAAATTAAACCGTTACTATCAGAATTGAGGGTTGTTAAACCAGAAGAATGTTATCAGTGGTTACAAGACTATCTCGGAGAAAACCCCACTCAGGCAGATTATCAAGAATTACTCGAAAAAACTAGTGGTTTAATCTATAGCGATGGAGATATCGATATTCGAGAAGTTAAGTTAATTGAAAAATTGCAATTACTCGCTCCTGGTAACCAATCTAAGACTTCGATTTTTGATAAATTGCTTGGAAAAATTCAAAAATTGTATCGACAAGCAATAGAACAACATATCTAGGATTCTCAGGTTAATGAGGAAAGCTACAATACCTTGGCTTTTGTTGATAGTTTATAGCAGTGTATTCGCTCGATAAAGAGTAGTATGGCAAAATATGGCACCACTCGCTCGTTTTTGAGATAAAAGACTAGACCTGGGGGCATAAATTAAAAATCTCGGTTGTGTTAGCTGTTCGTTTTGGTTAATTAAGGTGTTTTGTCGATCTATTTTTCCGATAAAAATTTACTGACTTTTGCCCATAAGTCCAGCCATGAATGAAAAAGAACTGATAATAAATACTTTCAATTCCTTTTCTCAGAAGTCTATCATAGGGAAGTCATAGAACTTGAATCTTTCGATTTTAAGTTTCCTATATTACTGGAACGAATTTTCGATTCTAGTTCGAGTTTAAACTTAATTACGCTTATCTACTCATCATGGTCAGATTAAACCGTCGTTCCTCAAAAAAGTCCAAAACCAGCAAAAAAGGAACTTTAAGTTTAAAAGAACGTCTAGCTAAAAAACGCAAAGCTAGAGAAGAGCGTAAAAAACTAATTACACTAACTGTTATTTGTTTAGTTATTGGTTTAGCGATCGGTCTGCCACTTACATTTGTCGTCAACGTTAAACTTGGCTTATCGGTTGCTCTACTCATTCCTTGTCTAGTTGTTTCCTACTCCTATCCCCGTAAAGCTCTCTGGTTTTTTCTGATCTATATGCCTTTTAGTGGCACTATTACTTATACTCTTGGTGGTGGTAATCCATTATTTCAGCTTAGTAAGGATGTCTTTTATCTACCTGCTTTACTAGCTCTATTTCAAGAATGTCGGCGTAAAAGAAAACCAATTATAGTTTCTAAGGAACTATTACTTACTCTATCTATTCTGTTTGTTATTTGTCTTACTGTATTATTCCTAGTTAATGGCGTACAAGAAGCCTTTTTACCTTACTGCGATAGTTTAAGTGAATACGAGAAATTTTTACGCGCACCCGATGGGACTTTATTACTCAACCCAGAAACAGGAATTGTTTACACAACTCCATGCAAAGAAGGGAGTCCTTTTTTACAGGGAATATTAGGACTAAAAGTTTTATTGGGTTATGTCCCTTTAATATTTTGTGCTTACTATCTCATTGAAGATAAAAAACAGTTGATGTTTTTGGGTAGGGTATTATTGGCTGTAGCCGTTGTTTGCTGTAGCTTAGGAATAATACAGTACCTAATGTTGACTAGTGGATATTGTGCTGGAACAAGAGCAGCATCAGGAGTAAATTTATTCCGCGCTAGTCTGGAGGCAAGGTGTTTTGTAGGTGGTTCTTTACTCTACAGTCCCGAGCAAGGGCAAATACGTTTACCTGGAACTTTTGTTTCTCCTTGGCACTGGGCATGGTTTTTAATTGCTAATAGCTTTATTACTTACACTGTTGCTTTTAGTGACACTTCCTTTTTCTGGCGTACAGGGGGTTTAGTAGGACTGGCACTAGTTTTTATTAATGCAGTTATTTCGGGTCAGAGAATTGCTTTAGCTTTCGTGCCTGTAGCTGTGATTATTTTATTGTTTTTGACTGGACAAATAGCTAATTTAAAACGCTTTATCCCCGCAGCAGTAATCTTAAGTTTAATATTGGTAGTTGCTATTACTGCTAATCCTGCTATTGTTCAAGAAAGGGTAGATAGTTTTGTGCAGCGTTGGAATGTTTCTCCGCCTCACTTATTTATTCAAAAGCAATTTCAATTTGCTATAAATGCACAAAAAGGTATCTTAGGCCATGGTTTGGGGAAAGCAACTAATTCTGCTCGTACTTTTGGTTCTACGGTTCTCGTCGAAACTTTTCACCCTAAAGTAATGTTTGAAATAGGCTATATTGGTTTATTCGCTTTTATGGCTTTTGTGACCAACTTGGCAATAACTACCTTTAAAAGCTATCGATTAGTGAAAATTCCTAGTATTAGAAGTTTTGGGTCTAGTTTTTGGGTATTTATTTTGATTATTACCTATTTTCCTTATTGGTATCCCTTAGATACCGATCCCGTATCTGTATACTATTGGTTCTTTGCTGGCGTACTGCTCAAATTACCCGAGATCGATAAAGCAGAAAGGAAAAGATTAAAATTGGAGAGGGAATTAGAAGAACCAGTTAATACCAGAAAAAGATATAGAAGACGTTCTTCATTTTAAACTAGTTTAAATATGACTTTGCCTTATATTTCTGTAATTATACCGACTTATCAAAGAGAAGCAACCTTAAGAAACACGATCGAAGATGTTCTTCAGCAACAGTATCCTCAGTTTGAAATTATAGTGGTCGATCAAACTCAAAATCATCAACCAGAAACGGAGAGTTATTTAGATAACTTAAATAAGCAAAAAAAGATTCGTTGGTTTAAGGTTAATTGGGCAAGTTTACCTGGTGCGAGAAACTATGCAGTCAGAAGGGCAGAAGGAGAGATTCTCGTTTTTATCGATGATGATGTTAAACTGCCACCAGGATATTTACAAGCTCATGGCGAAAATTATCTTAAGAATGCGGAAATTGGCGTAGTAGCGGGTCGAGTATTCGATCGCATGAAGCTAGCAGACTACGCTAATAAAAAAACTGAAGATAATTCTCCCTACTCGATCGAATATCTACCTCCAGAAGCTATGGATCCTGGTATCGCTTGGTATCACATCGATTTAGTTCATACTACTAAACCACAAAGGGTCATTTCTGCTAGGGGTTGTAATATGTCTTTTCGCAAAGATATTTTTACCAAATACAATATTTGGTTTGATGAACGTTTCCGTGGTAGTGCGGTTAGAGAAGAGTCGGATTTTTGTCTGAGACTCAGACAAACTGGTTATCAAATTTGGTACGATCCTCAAGCTCATTTGGTGCATCTGGGGGAAGAGACGGGAGGATGCCATGATATCAATACGCGATCGCCTAAGTATCAACTTACCTTCTATCACAACCATTTTTTGATGGCCTTAAAAAATCTTAATTTATCTCAGCAATTACGTCTCTATGCTAAATTGTTCGATTGTCATGTCTTGGGAAATCCTCCCTGTAACAAGGGTGGCTCTCCTCTAAAGATAACTATCAGAGGAATATTCTATTTTCTCGGTTTCCTCGATGCTTTATGGACTCAAATCAAAGGCTTATGGGACGACGGACAAATTTACACTAAGATTGAAGCTCAAAGGGACGATTTATCAGCACAAGAGGCAACTAAGCAGTTGGAAGTTAATTAGTTTTGAGTTTTTAACCAACGACTAACAACTAACAACTAACAACTAACAACTAACAACTAACAACTAACAACTAACAACTAACAACTAACAACTAACAACTAACAACTAACAACTAACAACTAACAACTAACAACTAACAACTAA
>JBFRWK010000271.1:0-7936 GCA_051439545.1 Xenococcaceae cyanobacterium
AACATCAAAACAACTAAATCCTTAATATATCTAGGTTTCAGACGATTTTACCTCTTCGAGGTAAAATCGGCGTCTGGTGAGGCTTTCACCCCTTTTTGATCGGTAAAAATTGTCAAAGTCCCGTTAACTACTTTTCCTCGATGATTTAGCCAAGGTTATAAATAAGATTGTCATTCAAAATTTTGAGAATGGTACCTATCAAAGTACCATCCAGCTTAAGGGAACACAAAATGCTACTACGCGGCTTATCTATAAGTTTGATGAAACAGGCAGGCTGATTGATATTCAAGAGGACTATGCAGGACCCTATTTTCAATAGGGATTACGCGATGTGCAACATGAGATAATAGGAGAATGAAAAGATTTATAATAAGCCTCGATCTCGACAAACCCACTTTTAAGTTGCCTCCTTTTAATAGACTTAAACCCTACTGCTTCTCACGCCTTCACGCGACTTTTTAATTTGTGTATGCCAACAGGATTTAAGATAATCATCAAAAGCGAAGGTAAGCTTTGACCCTTTATCGAGGGTAAATGAGCTTACCTTTATTAGATATATTAGCCTTAGTCTAACCGCATAGATCGAGTTCCGAAATTACTTGCAATAAAGTTTCTAATTCCCTAGATCGAAACATTTAACATTCAAAACAAACTCGATATTATGGACAGTGTTGGATGATTATCGATCGAGAGCCAAACTTACTTTAACTACATCGATATTTTTAGTAATATTAAATCCTAATTTGGAACACAAATGCTGCATAGCCCGATTTTCGGGAAGAATTTCGGCATTAATCCGATTTAGTTGTTCTTGACGACCGACATCTATTAAGGAATGTAGTAACTCTGTACCCAAACCAAAATCTTGATAGCGATCTCTTACCAACATGCCAAATTCTGCTTCGTTAGTACCGTAGATTTTGCTTAAACGACCTACCCCCAAGATTTCCCTTTCTCCTGTTTCGGGATCTACATAATCTGCGACTAAAGCCATTTCGCGATCGTAATCGATAAAACAAATGCGGGTCAATCTTTCGTGGGCAACTCTAGCTTGTAACTTTATCATGTGAAAATAGCGAAAATAAACGCTTTCTTCGGAAATATCTTGATGGAAGTTCACGATTAAAGGTTCGTCTTCGGGACGAATGGGACGAATGGTTATTTTTTTGCCATCATTTAATGTCCAGGGTTTGATGTATTGGGAAGGATAGGGACGAATGGCAATCTGAGGTAAGTTACTTGCCTCACTTTCCGTATCGTGAAGAACTACACGAGCATCTAAAGCTAACAGGCGATCGCCCGATACCAACAAAGGATTAATATCAATCTCTTTTATCAAAGGTTGTTCGACTACTAGCTGGCTGAAACGCACCATTAATTTAGTAAGACTATTCAAATCTACTGCTTTTCTGCCTCTGACTCCTTTTAATGCTTGATAAATACGGGTTTGCTCTATCATTCTCTTGGCGAGAGTCGTGTTTAACGGTGGCAATGCCAAAGAACGGTCCTTAAATATTTCTACTAATTGTCCTCCCGTACCAAACAGTAATACCGCGCCGAATTGGGGATCGATACTGCTACCAATAATTAGTTCGTAGCCATCGAGTTTGATCATTGGTTGGACAGTAACACCAAGGAAGGGATTAGTAGGTTGGTAGTGTGGGGGTAGAGAACTAATATTCTCCTCGACGGTTTGTTGAATTGAATAATAGGCTTCTCTAACAGCCTCCGCGTTGTTGAGATTAAGCTGTACCCCACCGACATCGGTTTTGTGGGTAATAGCTTCAGAGTGGAGTTTGAGAACTACAGGATAACCAATGGTACTTGCTATCTCTACCGCTTGTTCTGGACTGGTGGCGATTTCAGTAGTGTCAGTAGGAATATCATAGGCAGTTAGTAATTTTTTGGATTCGTATTCAGTGAGTAAGGTGCGCCCTGTCGTTTTAACCCGTTTTAAAATTGCTGCTGCTTGGCTACTACTACTGTTGCCATTACCATTCTCTGCTAAGTAGGGTGTTTCATACAAAGCCTTAAGATTATAGCTGTACTTCCACATTAAGTTAAAGAGATGGGCAGCAGTATCGGGGTAGGGCATGGTATAAATCCCCGCACGATTGAGAATGGCTTCTCCTTCGGCAACATTTTCTCCTCCCATCCAGCTTGCCAGTAGGGGTTTGCCTTTTAATTCTTTAACGGTTTGTTGCAACTGAGATGCTATTTTGGTGGCATCGGTCATTGCTTGGGGGGTGAGGATAACTAGTAAACCATCACTATTTTCATCTGCTGCTGCTATTTTTAAAGCTTGGGTATAGCGATCGGCGGTAGCATCTCCTAAAATATCGATGGGATTGCTATGACTCCAGTGAGATGGTAGAACTTCATTTAATTGAGAAATGGTTTCAGGAGATAATTCTGCCAATGTACCCTGTTCCCTAATTAAAGCATCGGTTGCAAGAACTCCTGGCCCTCCAGCATTTGTAAGAATAGTTAACCTTTTGCCTTTGGGACGGGGTTGTTTGGCCAGCAACTCGGTCATATTAAACAGGTCTTCAATGGTATCTACCCGCAAGACTCCACAACGGCGAAAAGCTGCATCTAATACATCATCGCTACCTGCTAGAGTACCTGTATGAGAAGCTGCTGCTTTGGCTGCTGCACCAGTACGTCCACCTTTAATCACGATAATCGGCTTGCTTAAAGCTACTTCCCTGGCTGCGGAGAGGAAAGAACGAGCATCTCCGATCGATTCCATATAAATAGCAATGCTATTGGTATAGGGATCGTCGCCGAGATGATAAATTAAATCTCCCCAACTAACATCTAACATCGAGCCAATAGAAACAAACGCACTAAACCCGACGTGTTCCCGAAAACTCCAGTCCAAAATTGAGGTACATAATGCGCCACTCTGACTGATAAAGCCTACATTACCAGGTCGGGCGATCGCGCTGGCAAAAGTGGCATTTAAGCCATTATGAGGACTCATTAAACCCAGACAATTAGGGCCGACGATTCGCATTTGATGACGGCGGGCTTCTGCTAGGATTTCTTGTTCTAATTCGATCCCCAACGTACCAATTTCTCTAAACCCTGCCGAGAGAATAATCGCCCCTTTAACTCCTGCTGCCGTACATTGACGAATCACTTGTGGTACTGTGGGGGCAGGGGTAGCAATCACTGCTAAATCCACTGATGCAGGAATAGCGGTTATATCTGCATAAGCTTTAACTCCTAAAACATTATCTCGCTTGGGATTGACGGGAAATACCGTACCCCCAAAAGGATTGCTAATTAAATTCCACAATACAGTTCTGCCTACACTACCAGGGCGGTCTGTCGCACCAATAACCGCTACAGTTTTAGGGGCAAAGACTACGTCTAGAGGTCGGCGTTGATAGTTGATAATATCGTGGGTAGGGTCAATGCTTGGATTTAGGGAGATACTCATGATTATCAGTTGTTGCTCATTGGTCATTAGTCCTTCGTTGTTGGTGATTGAGCAGCACTCAATCCAAAAGACAAACGATCTAGAAAAGTTATTTTTCATCCCAATTATAAGCAGGTATTTTTGGGAAAAGTGTTATCTTTTTGGCTTTTTAGTTTTTATTTATTTTTTGGGAATTTTATTAGTCATTAATTAGACAGAAGTAGCTTAAAATAGCTAAAAAAAGCTTAAATTTAGATAAAAATAAGTTATTTATTGGCAAGCATAAAATGATATTAATTTTTGTAAAGTTGACTGGCATAGCTTTGATAGGATTGCTACTTTATAGGTGCAGACAAATCGTCTAGAGGCTAATTAACAATAGATTTTAATCTATTTAGCAGTTACGGTAACTGTTAATGTCATGGTCTATTAATAAAGACAAAAATGTACTAAATGTACTCACAAAATTTTCAATTACTAGTCGAACATTTCAGGAGCAAAATTACCAAATACTTACTATAGTTTTTATTAGTTGTTTTTACTATATTGTTTAAGCAGCGACCTCAGAAAAAGATACAAACAGGAGGTAGAGATAATGTTGCAACAGTGGAAAGATTTCGTTTCAGGAAGATGGACTGAAGAAATTAATGTCCGTGATTTTATTCAAAAAAACTATACTCCCTATGAAAATGATGCCTCATTCTTAGCCAGTGCTACGGAAGTTACCCATCAGCTTTGGGATAAGGTTAAAAACTTAATGGCAGTCGAACGGGAAAAAGGTATTTTGGATACAGATACCAAAGTACCTTCTGGCATTACCGCTCATGCCCCAGGATATATTGACAAAGACTTAGAAAAAATTGTCGGCTTGCAAACCGATAAACCATTAAAACGGGCAATTATGCCTTTTGGTGGCATTCGAGTAGTTAAAAGTTCCCTGGAAGCTTATGGTTACAAATTAGACGAACAAACTCAAGAAATTTTCACTAAATACCGCAAGACCCACAATGATGGTGTCTTTGATGCCTATACCCGTGAAATGAAGTTGGCACGGCATTCGGGGATCATTACGGGGTTACCCGATGCTTACGGTAGAGGTAGAATTATTGGGGACTATCGGCGAGTAGCACTTTATGGTTGCGATCGACTTATTGAAGATAAAAAACAGCAATTAATTTCTTTAGAAGTAGATACTATTGATGAAGAAGTAATTCGCCTCAGAGAAGAAATTTCCGAACAGATTAAAGCTCTCAAAGAATTAATTAAAATGGCTGCTAGTTATGGTTGCGATATCTCTCAACCCGCAGCTAATGCAACTGAGGCAATTCAATGGACTTATTTTGGCTATTTAGGGGCGGTAAAAGAACAAAACGGCGCAGCCATGTCTTTGGGTCGAGTTTCTAGCTTCCTCGATATTTATTGTCAACGAGATTTAAATAACGGCGATGCTACCGAAGCTCAAATTCAAGAACTAATCGATCATTTTGTCATGAAATTGCGGATGGTGCGTTTTTTGCGTCATCCTGCCTATAACGAACTGTTTTCTGGCGATCCCACTTGGGTAACAGAATCTATTGGCGGTATGGGAGAAGATGGCAGGACTCTAGTTACTAAAAACAGTTTCCGCTTCTTAAATACTTTATATAACTTGGGTGCTGCTCCCGAACCAAATTTAACCGTTTTATGGTCGGAAAGATTACCTGTAGGGTTTAAACATTTCTGTGCTAAAGTTTCTACCGATACAAGTTCGATTCAGTACGAAAATGACGATCTGATGAGGAGTTACTACGGTGATGACTACGGGATCGCTTGTTGCGTATCGGGAATGCGGATTGGCAAACAAATGCAATTCTTTGGCGCGAGAGTTAATTTAGCAAAAGCTTTACTCTATGCCATCAACGGTGGTAAAGATGAAAAAGCAGGGGATCGAATCGCCCCCATGTTTGCACCGATAACTTCGGAATATTTAGATTACGAGGAAGTAACTGCAAAATTCGATCTGATGATGGGATGGTTGGCAAAACTTTACGTCAACACCCTCAACGTCATCCATTATATGCACGATAAATATTGCTACGAAAGGCTAGAAATGGCACTGCACGATCGCGATGTTTATCGGACAATGGCTTGTGGAGTAGCTGGTTTATCAGTAGTCGGAGATGCCCTATCGGCAATTAAATACGCCAAAGTAAAAGTAATTCGTAACGAAGAAGGTTTGGCTGTAGATTACGAAATTGAAGGAGATTATCCCAAATTCGGTAACAACGACGATCGCGTCGATAAAATTACCGCCAAAGTAGTGGAAGACTTTATGAACAAAGTGCGCCAACACAAAACCTATCGCGGTGCAGTTCCCACTCAATCTATCCTCACCATTACCTCGAACGTCGTTTACGGCAAGAAAACAGGTAACACTCCCGACGGACGCAAAGCAGGACAACCTTTTGCCCCTGGTGCAAACCCCATGCACGGGAGAGACACCAAAGGCGCGATCGCAGCTTTAGAATCTGTCGCCAAACTGCCTTACGAACACGCCCAAGATGGTATTTCCTATACTTTCTCGATCGTTCCCGAAGCGTTAGGTAAAACTGAAGACAGCAAAGTTAATAACCTGGCAGGAATGTTAGATGGTTATTTCCACGATACAGGACATCATATCAACATCAATGTTTTAAATCGGGAAACCTTGGTCGATGCCATGGATCATCCTGAATTATATCCCCAACTAACTATTCGGGTTTCGGGTTATGCGGTTAACTTTATCAAACTTACCCGCGAACAACAGTTGGATGTAATTAATCGAACCTTCCACGAAAGGGTATAGGTTTGTGTTGTGTATTGAGTTTTAATTGTAGGGTGAGGTTTTCCTCGCCTTATTTTATCTCATGAAATGAAAATAAGCAGCACGTAGCCGATCGCCGTTATCAAAAAGCTTTGAGCTTCTAAGCTCGCTCGCTCCAAGAATAGCGGGGTCCCGTGACCCCCGTTAAATTGGAAAATTTTAGTTGTTAAAGCTGTAAGCTGTAAGAAGAGCGAACTTAGAGCTTAGAGCTTATAGCTGGAGCTTCGCTCCTTTATTGGTGTTAATTTATTCTTGTAGACACTGTTTAAAGAAATTAAGTCTGTATCGAGATCGAAGAAAACCTAATGGAAAAAGTCAAACAGCACTTTGAAGCAGAGGCTCAAGAATTTGACGAGATAATTCGTCGTCTTATTCCTTATTACGAGCAAATGCTCGATGCTTTTGTTGCTGCGCTACCATTTTCTAAGTCTCAATCTATTCGCGTAGTAGATCTAGGATGTGGTACGGGAACAATTGCAAGAGGGATTAAAGATATTTATCCTCAAGCTCAAATTACCTGTGTTGACATAATTGATGTCATTTGGAAATATTATAATTTTGCAGTATATGGAGGGCGGAAGCCTCTATAGGTTTTGTTTTTTGTCATTTGTCCATAGTCATTAGTAAATTGGGATAATGCCTCGCCCTACGATGAACTGAGTGAAGGCGATCGCTTATTATATTATTTAAACTAAAAAGTTAGTTTATTTTCCAATCTTCTAGTTTTAATTCTTTTCTATTAATTCTTTGAAAATCTTTAAGATTACTCGTGACAACAATTAAATTGTAGTGGCAAGCAGTAGCAGCAATTAATATATCTGGTACGCCTATCGGAGTGCCAGCATTTTTTAACTCGCTTCTAATTTCACCTGCAAGCTCGGCAATTTCAGAATCTATTACTAAGTCATTAGTTTTGCGATATAACTCATCTAACTGTTGAGAATATTTATTTTTTAAACTCGGTTTATTAGCCAGGCCGTAAGCTATTTCAAATTTAGTAATAGCACAAATAGCTAGTTCGATTGGAGATGTATTATGTAGCTTTTTTACTACCATTTTGTTCTTTTTTAAGTAGTCTGAAACAGTGGTAGTATCCAATAGATATTTCACAATAAATCTATTTCTCTCCAGTCGGTTCGTTCGATTTCAATCCCCTCTATTTCTTCTTCTCCTTTTCCCCATTGTAAAAAATCCTCACTCCACTGATAATAACCTTCGTGCTTATCTAAATACTCAGTTAATGCCTCCACAATAATATTATTGGTACTGGTTTTTGTACCTATTGTTGCTGAATATTTTTTCAATCTAGCTGCTACTTCTTCTGGTAAATAAACGGATGTACTGGGCATATTTTTCTTCCCAATTGGTAAACCTACCAGAAATTATACCAGAGACTAAAAATAGTTAAGTAGTTGGACAAAATTAATTTCCTAGTTTAGATCGGGAAAAGGGAAAAAGAACAAGTAGAATGTGTAATTAATTATTTACAGTTAATTACTGAAGAATCATAATTAAAAATTGGCGATCGCTTGTTTTATTTCAGGGCTATTTCATTCTAAATATTGCAGTTTTATGTATGAACGATTCTTCCTTGTTTCAGAATATCAAACTATCAAAAGTTCAGAGTTGAAATCGGGTAAATTCGTTATCTAAATCTAGAATGAAAT
>JBFRWK010000272.1:0-84242 GCA_051439545.1 Xenococcaceae cyanobacterium
ACGATATTTTATCGGTTAGAGAAGCCACGAGCGGGAATTGTAATACAATTAATTTGTGCTACAAAGGAAGTCAACACAGCGAATGGCAAGGGCTGGCAGTTTTGAACAGGTTTTCTTTCGGGGCGCACCCAATCGATCTAGCAGCAGATCTAGCCTGGCTTACTCCTGCTGGTTGGGGTGTTCGCTTTCCCTCCGAACTAACGATGATTTCTGGTAGTCGCAGTTTGCTGGAGTGGTGCATCCGTCAGCGAGTATCAGCACTACCTCAAATCGAGTTTCTGCAAGGATGCGAGGTTAAAAGTCTGGTATCCAATGAAGACAATACTGGCGTAGTTGGCGTTTTAGTTGATTCTCACAATCGCTCAGATAAAGAAACTACTGCCTCAAAACAGTTTTTATTCGCCCAGTTAGTCGTTGATGCTAGTGGACGTAGTTCGCAAGCACCACAGTGGCTAGACAGACTTGGCTATACAACCCCCCAGAAAACTGTGGTTAATCCTCATTTAGGCTATGCCAGTCGCCTCTGCCAACTTCCCTCTGACCTTCAATGGGATTGGCGGGCTTTGTATTTACAGCCCGATCCACCTAATACAGTTCGTGGGGGAGCATTCTACCCATTAGAAGAAAACCGTTGGATAATTACCCTTTGGGGAAGCGATCGAGACTATCCACCTACTGACGAGGCAGGTTTTCTCAAATTTGCTCGTAGCTTACCCAGCCCTCTACTCTATGAAGCGATCGCAGCAGCCGATCCTATTTCACCTATCTATGGTTATCGAGCAACTGAAAACCGTCTTTGGCACTATGAAAAACTAGCTCGCTGGCCCGAAGGTTTCGTCATTTTAGGCGATGCAGTTTGCGCCTTTAACCCCTTATACGCTCAGGGAATGACGGTGGCAGCTTTAGGGGCTTTAACTCTAGAACAATGTCTACAGGAACAGATTAGATGCCGACCCGATGGCTCTTTTTCTGGCATGGCAAGACGTTTTCAGAAACAGTTAGCTCAAGTTAATGCTGCACCCTGGCAACTGGCGATAACCATAGACTACCAGTATCGATCGACTGTTGGCGGTTCGCCAAACTGGAGCTTACGGTTAATGTATCGATACATGAAACGGGTTTTGCTTCTTGCTACTAAAAACGTCCGGGTACGTAGGCTATTGTTAGAAGTATTCAATCTTCTCCAACCACCAACAATTTTGTTCCGCCCTCACATTGTTATTCAAGTTTTTGCCCAGGTGTTCAAAAAGACTTCTAGCCCTGTAGAGCGAGTAATAGCCACGAATGAAAGTCACCTTTACTAACTATATTTAGGGTTCGCACATTTAAAAAAATACAATTAAAAATTAACGATGATGATTACCTTATATACCACACCACCTTTTTGGGGTCTACCAAGCATTAGCCCAGCCTGTATGAAACTCGAAACTTGGCTGCGTATGGCAAAGCTTGCTTATAAAAAAGTGACGAAAATCAATTTAGCCCAATCCCCGAAGGGCAAAATTCCCTACATTGACTATCGAGGAAAGCTCATTGGCGATTCTACCTTAATTATTGAGATGCTAAAGGAGAAAGAAGGAATAGATCTTGAGGGAGGCTTAACTGCCAGGGAAAAAGCTATTTCCCTAGCTTTCCGCCGGATGCTCAAAGAAAACGTTTACTGGGGGATCGTCGCAATTCGCTACAAAGTGAAAAAAAACTGGCAAGTTTATCGACAAGTGTTGGCTAGGATTATATCTCCTAATGCTCCAACCGCAAAATGGGAGACACAACTAGAACAGTTTGGCGAACATATTCTCACTCAAATGTATGGTCAGGGGATGGGTCGTCATAGTAGTGAAGAAATTTGCCAAATTATCAGTGCAGATTTTCAAGCACTTTCAGATTTTCTAGGTAACAAACCTTTTTTTATGGGAGAGCAGCCCACGACTTTAGATGCAACTGCTTATGCTTATGTAGGTAGTGTCATTAAGCCACCCTTGTCTAGCCCAATCGTTGACCATGTTATCGAGTTAGCAAATCTCTGCGAGCATTATGAGCGAATGAGGAGGAAATTTTTTAGCGATATTGAGTCAAAACGCTTTGTTTTAGTTAGTAGTGCGTAGTTATAGACCTGGAGAAGATTTTTTAGTGAATGAAGTTCAAAATTCCAATTTATCGAATTTATCGAGCGATTATTAGGAGAAACATCATGATATCCCAAACTTTAAAACAAGCAAAAACAGCAACATTCAAGTTCATGAAAACTGCTGTTATTCTGGTGCTGTTGTTAGCAGGAATGTTATTTCCTTCTCCATCAGCCCTATCGGTAGAGAATACCCAAAGTGCGATCGCCGATTCCTCAACTTTAACCTGGAAACCGCTAGAAGGAATCCCTAAAGGAGCAGAAGTCGCCGTGCTGAGTGGCAATCCAGCTACAGGAGCTTCAGAGGTTATCATTAGCTTACCTGCGGGTTATCTTTTCCCTCATCACTCCCATACCAGTCGAGAGGTTCTCTTTTTGAGCGAGGGCGATTTTACTTATATTGCTGACGATGGAAGCAAACAGACTTTAGAACCAGGGTCTTATCTCAACTTACCGAGTGGGACAAAACATTCAGTTGTTTGTGGTCGAGAGCCATGTTTAGTTTATGCCAGATATGATAAACCATTCGATCTGCTCTTAAGTCCTGCGCCAAAAGACAATTAGTAAAACCTTAATATTAGTTCAATAATAACGTTAATTATTCGGAGTTTAAAATGTCAAGTACCAACCAAGATAATTCTTCGAGCAAACCTATAGATTGGAGAGAGTGGTTGAACGATCTGGTCAGATATAAAGACACAACTCTGATTGCATCTGCTATTGTCGAGAATCTTGAAACAATTTATAAGGAGTTTACTTTTCTCAATGGAGATATCGTGGTGGCTTCTCATCCCAAGTCAGGTACGACTTGGATGCAGAATATTATGTCTCTTTTGATGAATGATGGTAATCCTGAAAAAGTTCAAGGTCAACCCTTATACCTGCGAGTTCCCTGGTTAGAAGGAAAAGAAGACCCTGAATTTGATTGTGGATATAAGCTGTTGCAAACTCGTTCATCTCCACGTTTAATGAAAACTCATGTGTATGGATCCTTGGTGCCTCCTGCTATGCTCCAGAAAGCCAAGATCGTCTATATCGTTCGCAATCCCAAAGATGTAGCAGTATCTTATTTCCACATGCATCGGGCTTACCAATTTCTCCCTTATGTGCCGTGGGATGAGTTCATTACTGAGTTGTTCTTGCCAGGAAAGCTTCTATATGGTCCCTGGCACAAGCACGTCATCTACTGGTGGGAAATGAGCAAGTCTCACTCAAACATTCTTTTCCTCCATTATGAGGCTTTGGTTAAAGAGTTAAAAGCAAATGTAGAAAGTATTGCAGCTTTTCTCGGTAAAAAACTTACTGCTGATGCCATAGAGAAAATCGTTGACGAATCCTCTTTTACAAGTATGAAAGCTAATAGTGATGTAAATTACAGCCAAGTGTCGGTGATGGGTCAGGAGATTTCTCCCTTTATCAGGAAGGGAAAAGTTGGAGATTGGATTAATTATTTTACAACAGCGCAAAATCAGCTTTTTGAGCAGAAGTTTGAAGCCTGGATGGCGCAGAGCGATCTTCAAATAGATTTTGTCTAGTCGGGTATTTTATAGCGATGAATCGAGAAAACAGCGAAAACATAATCAATTTTCATTGTGTGCCTCTGAAGGAGCGTGTTGCTGTTAAAATTTTAATTTCTTGAGATATAACAAGAGATTCCAGACTCTGCTGCCATGGAAACTTTGATACTCGATCGAGTTTTGCAGAAACAACTTAGATGCCAACCCGATCGACCTTTGGATAAGAGGAGAAATAAGACGATATCTAAAATTTTAAACATAATAATAGAATTAATCTAAAACTTCTATCAATGCTTCTCCCATCTCACGACAACCAACTAGCTTCATTCCCGCAGACATAATATCCCCAGTCCGATAACCTCGATCGAGAACTTGACTGACTGCTCGTTCGATTTTGGTGGCAGCTTCGGGTTCATCTAGACCATAGCGTAACATCATTGCTGCACTGAGTACTTGAGCCAGAGGATTGGCTTTATCTTCTCCTGCGATATCGGGGGCAGAACCGTGAACGGGTTCAAAAACCCCAGGCTTAGCTGCTCCCAAACTAGCAGAAGGAAGCATCCCAATACTACCAGTTAGCATAGCAGCAGCATCGGACAAAATATCACCAAAAAGATTGCCCGTAACAATCGTATCAAATTGTTTGGGAGCGCGGACTAACTGCATTGCTGCATTATCTACATAGAGATGTGATAGTTCCACATCGGGATATTCTTTTGCCATAGCCGTAATGCGATCGCGCCATAATTGGGATACATCGAGAACATTAGCTTTATCTACAGAACATAATTTACCTTGGCGTTTTTGGGCAGTTTCAAAACCGACTTTAGCAATGCGATCGATTTCTGCTTCTGTATAAGCCATGGTATTTACACCGCGTTTTTCCCCTGTTTCTGTCTCAAAAATGCCTTTAGGTTGTCCGAAGTAGACACCGCCAGTTAATTCTCTGACTACCATAATGTCTACCCCTTCTACTACTTCTTTTTTTAGACTAGAAGCATCTATTAATTGAGGTAAGATAGTTGCTGGTCTTAAATTGGCAAATAGACCCAATCCCGCTCTTAAACCTAATAAACCCGTTTCTGGACGTTGGTGACGGGGAAGATTATCCCATTTGTAACCTCCAATAGCTGCCAGTAAAACAGCATCACTATTACGGCATATTTCTAAAGTTTCAGCAGGTAAAGGTTCTCCTGTTGCGTCGATGGCTGCACCACCAATTAAAGCGTTTTCAAAGCTAAATTCTAAATTGTATTGTTTACCCACCAATTTTAAGACATCTACCGCTACCGCTATAATTTCTGGTCCGATACCATCTCCAGGAAGTAAGGTAATTCGATGTATTTTAGTCATGGTGAGTAATTAACTAGCTCGCTCGATCGTATATATCGCTACTAACTTTACCATGGATATCTAAAAACAATACCAGATGTATTTTAACTCTTTGCTCTTTTTGGAGCAGAAATAGTAATAATCAAATAAACCCTTTAAAAATTAATTAGCACCTAAATCTATTTCAATGAATAAAGTTCCGTCTAAAAGAATTTATGCCACTTATATCTTGATTGCTCTTAATCTCCTGGTATTTTTCCTAGCAGTAAAGGGTGGAGGTGTTGAGGGAAGTAAAAATTTAGATACTCTAGATTATTTAGGTGCTTTAATTCCCATTAAAGTTTGGGCTGGAGAATGGTGGAGAGTAATTAGTGCCAATTTTTTGCACTACGGATTTTTGCATCTGTCAACTAATATGCTGGCTCTTTATTTTCTAGGGAGATTAATCGAGACTAACTTGGGTGTATTTTGCTACTTATTTGTTTATCTATTTAGTGGCATTGGCGCAATGTTAACTTTTACTGTTTGGAGTCTAGTTAGAGGAGATACTTATGCTTTTCTCGTAGGAGCTTCGGCAGCTATTATGGGGTTAGTGGGTACATTACTAGCTATTTCTGGTTATCTCTGGCTAAAAAAGAAAAACTCAATCAATGCTAAACGTCTCAGGCTAGTAGTGACTGTGATTATTATTCAATTTATTTTTGATAGTTTAATTCCTCAAGTAAGTTTTCATAGCCATCTATTTGGTCTTATTTTTGGCTTTTTCCTCGGTACTATTGTCTTATTTTTTAAGTTTAGTGTTTTCGCTGGAAATCGAATTTAAATAGTCGATCGACAAATCTAAAACAATTAAGCTCAAAATCTATTACCAATCTACTTGCGATCGCTCTTGAATAACTCGACTATATACTTGTTCGGTTTGTTTAGCTAACTTAGTCCAATTAAAACGGATTGCTAAAGACTCATAGGCATTATCAATCAGCCATTGAGCATAATTAGGATGTTTTAGTACTTCGAGGATTCCCCAAGCCAAAGAATCAACATTATTAGTTTGGGTAACTACTCCTGTTTGCGTATGCTGAACTACTTCTGGTAGTCCTCCCGTATCCGATACTACTACTGGTACGCGAGCAGCAAAACTTTCTAATGCCACAATACCAAAAGGTTCGTAAAGACTGGGAAATACGGCACAATCTGCTACTGTTTGAAATTTATCTAAATCTTCATCCGACATAAAACCTGTAAAGAAACATTTATCCCAAATACCTAAATTCCAGGCTTGCTTTTGCAAGGAAGCGGTATTGCCCCCGCCTACGATCACAAATTTGACATTACCTTCCATTGACCATAGTACTTTAGGGGCAGCATTAATCAATACAAAAATTCCTTTTTCATAAGCCATGCGACCGACATAATAGACAATTTTTTCATGGTCATGGGCAAAGCGACGGCGAAAGCTGAGATGGTCAAAATCGGCATGACGCTGCTTTTTTTCTGGACGAATCCCATTGTAAATAATATCTACTTTATCCCAGGGACAGTGTAAAGCTCTTTCCACTTCATAACGCATATATTGACTACAGACAATTACTCGCCAAGAATTGTGAGCTAAGATTTGTTCTTTGCCGTTTATATATTTTTGTCCCTCAGTATGAATACCATTATGACGACCATATTCTGTAGCGTGAATAGTCGTAACTAAAGGAATTTTAAAAGTATGTTTGAGGGCGATCGCTGCATCTCCTACCAGCCAATCATGAGCGTGAATAAGATCGAAATTTCCTTCTTCAACAATTAATTTTCCCCCATGGTTCCCCATACTCTCATTCATATTAACTACCCAATGGAAAAAATCATTACCTGGTTGCACGGGGACACGATGAAGGTGAATTCCATCTACTAGTTCATAATTCGGTGTTTTGCCAAATTCTACGGTGATAATATGAATCTCATGACCGAGTTTAACGATTTCTGGATATAGTTCTCCCACATGTCGTGCAATTCCTCCAACAATACGGGGCGGGAATTCCCAAGCTAAAACCAGAATCTTCATTATTGTTGCCTTCCTAAAGTGACCAAGGTTTTATACAAATTTACATAATATTTGAGGTTTTTCAAGTTGTATATTATTTTAATTTGTTGTTCTGGTAAGACTCGGATAATTAACTTAAGTTAGACTGTTGCAAAGCTAATTTTGTGCGAGCGCGGATCGCTATTTCGGGATCTGATGCTATTATTTCGTCAAATCTGACTGTAATTTGGGGAATTAGTTGAGCCTGAGTTTGAGCCAAAGCGATCGCTAAAGATTCTAACCCGACAACGGCAGCATAACGCACTACCCATTCCCCATCGGCAGAAGCAGTTAATAAAGCTTGTAGGACTTCTTTTTGTGCTGGTAATAATTTTTCTGGAGCTAATTCTGACCAGCGAATAATTCCTAGACCCCTAGCAGCAGCACGACGCACGCTTTGAGAAAAATCTGTAGTTGCAGCTTTGAGTAATAAATCTAGAGCGCGAGGATCGCCTACACCAGCAAATACTCTCAATGCCCAAGCTCTAGCACCATAATTATAATCATCGAGATTGTCTAAAAGAAAGGGAATTACGGGTTTGCCTATAGCAATTAATCCATCTACGGCTGCTACGGCTGCACCAGGATTGTTATAACCTAAAACTTCGACGAGGGTTGGTATTGCCTTTACTGCTTCAGCAGCAGCTAAATTTTCTACGGCTGTGAGGAGGAGATCGGCAGAATCGGCTTGGTTAACTGCTTCTATAAGTCTTTCTATATTTCGATCTTTCAACGTATTTTACTAAAAACTAATAACTAATAACGGGCGCAAACCTTGCGCCCCTACAAAAGTGAATCCATTAATTCCATTACTTTAATACTTTCTTGAGTCAAATTGAAGGATTGCTCTGAGTTTTGTTCTATTTCTTGTTCTAATAAACCTTTGAGGGCAATTAGTTTCATGCTATTTTCGGCTAGAGTTTCAGCGATCGCCTCTTTTGCGGGTAAATAACCGATCGCTCCTAAATCCATTAAAGCAGAACGGCGTAATTGTAAATCATCTCCTGCTAAAGCTTTAATTAATATTTCTCCATATACTGCCTTTCCAGTTAACTGATACATCGCCCTAGCAGCAGCATATTTTACTTTTTCTACTGGATGCTCTAAAAAAGGCTGAATTAGAGGAATGGCTTCTGTTGCTCCCATCGTCCCCAAGGCTTCGATTATTGCTTCGTAAGGCTGTACTAAATGAGGTTTGCCTGGCACAAACCGAGCAGCTTCTACTCCTCCTGCTAATAGCTCGCTCAATGGCTCGATCGAGCTAGCATCATTTAACAACTCTAATGCCTGTGCTGCTGATTCTCTCACATAAAAATCAGGAAATTTTAAACAGCGAATTAACGGTTCTACTGCTCTTTTATCTCCTAACTTACCTAAAGCTCTGGCTGCATTGCGTCTGAGCGGATAACCCCCATCAGGAGCGCGATCGCTTTTGTCTTCTAATGCTATTAACAAAACATCAATTGCTTCTGGCTCGGTTACTCTAAACTTACCCAACCACCAAGCAGCATAATACCGCGCACCTAAATCTTCTGTTTGTCGCAAATTAGCGATCGCTTTTTCTACGGTTAATTGTTCTGCTTCGCCAAAATTATCTTGTTCCATATCTTACCAGTTAAGAGCTTTTTAAATAACAATACCCAGAAAAGTAAACAAATACTAGCATGATACTGGCATCCGCATACCTTTCTGGGTAGTGCTTTCAGCAATTAAAGATGTTGACTTTAATCTTGGTTAACTCCAAAGAATTAATTTCAACTAGGAAAATAGACTTTCTGTTTTCTAGCTCAGAGAGTTAATAGCGTAGTCGATGTAAGAATTAGCTTCAACAGCAGGATCGCCACTCAAACCATGATTGGATTTGATGTATTTGAGAGCTTCGATGTACCAGCTAGGAGATAATTCGTAAGCACGGTTAATTTCATCTAATCCAGCAATTAAGTACTCATCCATAGGGCCAGTTCCACCAGAAACTAGGCAGTAAGTAATCATGCGTAGATAGTAACCGATGTCACGAGAACATTTTGCTTTTCCTTCAGGACTAGAAGCATAGTTGGGGCCAGGAGTGCTAGTAGTATAAGGAAACTTGCTGTATACAGCGTTAGCTGCACCATTGATCAAGCTTTGAGAATTAGAAGTTAAAGCTTTAGCAGCTTCTAAACTAGCACTAGCTTGACGGAAACGACCAAAAGCAGTTTGAATTTCAGTGCTGCTTAGGAAACGACCTTGAGAATCAGCAGCAGATACAGCTTCGGTAAGAGGGGTTTTCATGATTTCGGATTTCTCCCTATTATTTTGCTAACTTTTACTAAAAATGAAATTGGGTTAATTCAATGGCTGAATAATTAACTGAATTGTGGCTTAGGCAACTGCACTAGCAGCGCGATCGAAGTATCCAGCAATTTCAGAGTAGAGCGAGCTACAATCTCCAGCAGTGATACCGTTGGGGTCTTTAACGATCGCTAAAGCAGCGTCTTTCATTTTTTGTACGCCAACAGCTACAGAAGAACCAGGAGTACCTAGAGCGAGATAAGTTTCTCTTAAACCATTGAGACAACGATCTTCTAGTACGGAAGCATCACCAGCAAAAATAGCGTAAGTTACATAGCGTAAGATGATTTCCATATCCCGCAAGCAAGCAGCGTTACGACGGCTAGTGTAAGCATTACCGCCAGGAGCGATTAACTGAGGTTGTTCGGCAAATAAAGCACGAGCAGCGTTAGTTACGATCGCGGAAGAGTTGCTAGTAATACGGTTAACAGAATCCATCCGTTTGTTGCTATCGCTCACCATTGCGCTGAGAGCATCTAGCTGAGAACCAGATAAAAATTCGCCACGAGCGTCGGCTTGGGATACGACTCTGGTAAATGCGTCGAACATTATAATTAATCTCCTACTTAATTTGAGTTGAGTTTTAGTTAGTGTTCAAATTGGAATCTTAACTTATAAGATGCTTAGCTAGCTATTAGCTAAAATCTGTCTGAGACAGATTAATTCCACTACGACAGTTGTTCGGTTTTTCTGGTTTCCGTGTTTGTTCTTTCTTAAGCTATCTAAGAAAACTTCACACTTCTTTAGAAAAACTTGAGTTAAACGAGTAGTTAATGTCCTCTTTCGGCTTCGCCTACAAACATCTACCCCTCAGGTAACTTTTATACAACGACGTAGTGCCTTTATTTGTTACATCTTGTTAAAAATTTACTTTTTTGCCGAGTCTGCTTAATAAAACTATATATTAATTAGACCCCAGGCTGTTAAAGCTACAGCTATTGTACCAAGAACTAAAATACTTGCTCCAGCAATAGCCAATATTTTCCCCACCAAAAGAACGGGCTTCGGTGGTAGATAGGGTTGATTATAATATCCTTCTCCCGAAAAATAGCCTAAGTTTTCTAGTTTGATGCGGTAATCTTCACCATAGCGAGGCATTCGAGCAAATGGCAACTCTCCATAAGCCCGTTGGGGTAAAATCCGCCGTCTTTGATAGGGAACTATCTTCTCACCAAAATTAGCTTGATATTCTTTGCTTGTTAACAAGCGATCGATAAACCCCTCTATCCCTTTCGTTGCTAGGACGATCGACCAGGCAAGTTTTTCTTTCTCACTATATACGTCCCGTCCTAATAGACGCTGTATACACATCTTTACAAAACGATAGTTATTATTTGGTTCGTAGTTGTACTGACGGAAACTAGGAGAAAGAACTAAACCACGCATAAACTCCCGTACTGTTATCTGACCAGCTTTAAGCTTAGATTCTAGGGCTGGCTGACGATTACTAACTAGCAGTTGTTGCTCGTTATAAATCTGTCGGTATGCTGCCCAAATGACTTTATCTAGATTTGAGGCTGAATCAGCAGTCTCAGTGCTATAAATCATGAGTTTTTCGTCTCCTGGCACTTCATAATCAGCTACACGCTGATTTTGACTGGAAGGAGCATAACTCATTAGGGGGATAGTCATAATTTCAGAACCCTCCGTTTAGGTCTTAGAAGTTATTACTGGTTCTTAATTTTTTGAGTCGTTGTTTGATTAGACCCTTTTTTAGAGACTAAGGGATCGCGTTTATAAAAATCTTCTTTTCTACTTGTTTTGTAAGAATTAGCAATAATCTGTAATCTTTATCAATATTTTGGGGCAGATTAATTGATGGCAGCTAGTTTTCGCTCTAGATCGAATAAGAATCCATGGATATACTCTTCAGTCCATTCTGAACCATACAACCGAGTAAACATTCCCCTAGCAGGGTCTTTCTCAGCACGATAGTTGATATAACGTTTTTGCGCTTGTAAAATAGCTGCTAATTTTTCTCGATCGCCGAGCGGTTGGGCTTGGTTAACAAAATTTAAATAAGCTTGCAAATAATCTTTAAAAGCAGCAAAAACTCTAGTCTCAACTACTTCTGTTTTTTGAGGACGAGTCCACAAGAATGCTGGAGAAAAGAAAGGTTGAGCTTCTGCGGGAAAATCTCCACCCCAAGCTAAATGCTGTTGATGCTCCTGAAAAATGGGCAAAATTGGCTCGGTATATTTTTTTTGATACTCCGGATCCTCCCGAAATAAAGGTTGCATATCTAGAGCAATTAAATGTCCTCCTGGAAGAGTAACTAAATCTGCTCCAAAAAAAGGTAAATCGTAATGGGGTTCGGGAAAAATGACAAAATTAAGAACTTGTAAGGAATTTCCGCCTCGAACATGGGCAGCCCTAATTTGTCTCAATTTAGCAGAACAAAAAGCATGACTTGTTGTCACTACCTTTTCTTGTTTTTTCCCTTTACCCATCATGCCTTCTTTGCGGTCAAACCCTGGAGGAATAGGATAGGGTTTTAGGTCGATCTGCTCTTTAAGAGTAGCGATCGCATAATCTAAGAAAGGTTGATATAAAGTCATTTCAGTTAACAGTTAACAGTTAACAGTTTTCAATTTTTATCTCAAAATCTGCTAATTGTGAATTTTGGATTATAGCCTAGAAGCTGATTATCTTCTAGTAGAAGCTATAGCTAAAGGAGATGCATCTTCAAACAGAAACTCATACAAGAATCTTTCTGACCATTGAGAACCAAAGTAGCTACTAAATAAACCATGGGCTGGATCGCGCTCGGCACTATACTGGTCGTAGTCTTTTTGAGCTTTGACTATCTTTTCAATCTCTTCTGGATCTTGCAAAATTTCTGCATTATCTAAGGTTCGCCAATATAGCTGGATATATTCCTGATAAGCAGGAAAAAGCCTTTTTACTACTGTTTCTGCATCGGTTTTAGCAAAGAGCAAGTATTTAGAAAAATATTGATTAGCATCATAAAATTTCATTTCTAAATTTTGAGCCAATTCATTATACTTATCTCTAATCGAGCGCATCGGTTCGATATACTTATTTTGATAGGCAGGAGTTTTAAATAAGGGTTGAAAATCGAGAACTACTAAAATTTTCTTTTGACCAAAAGCCAAAAAATCGATGCCTAACAAGGGAATTTCATAGTGATGGCTGGGATAGATAACACAGTTGAAAACCTGAGCCATTTCTCCTGCATCGATATAGGTATAGCGGATTTTTCTGAGTTGAGAGCATTGATAACACCAGCTTTGAATCGTCGCTTTATTTTTTCCGCGATCGCTAATATTGGATTCTAACCCTGGGGGTATGGGGCGACTCCGCAAGTCGAAACGGTGAAAAAGCTCATCTTCTAAATAAGCTCGAAAAGGCTGAAACATAAGTTATTAGGAGTAGATATTAAAACTCTCCTGTGAGCATAAAAGATGTTAGTTAGTACAGTCTCATTTTTTTATAACAAAGCAACATTCTGTAATATTGGTTGTTAGTTGTTAGTTGTTAGTTATTATTTATTAGTTACCGCTCATTTTTGGGAGTTAATCTCGTGATTTTGTACCATCGATTTTAATGTTTCAGAAGAAATACAACGACGTTCGGAGCAATAAGTCATTAAGTTAACTCCATTCATCATTTTTACGGTACTAACACGAACGCGAAAATCATCGGTAACGAACCAGCAGCGTTCTTGTCCCTGATTATTTTCATAATCGGTATTAATTGTAAGGATACCGTCTTGTCCGAACCAATAGCGACTAACTACAGGAATTCCTTCGACATATCCCTTATCGCGAATTATTTTCCCCGTCAAACCCGTTTCATCATCGGGTATATCGATCAAAATTGCTGCATAGTCAGGATTTGGTTCGCTATCTTTAGTATTAGCTTGCCAATTAAAAGTTGCTCCGCCTTTGGCTTTATTTGGCTCGATATTTTGCAGACTACAAACTTGTTGCACCTTAGGGTCGTCAGCTTCTATAACCGTAACAATTAAATTAGATTCTCCCGATTCATCAGCAACAGCATCAAAATGGTGTACATTTCTTTGAGTTAGCCAAATTCCTTCGCTTTTACGAAAAAAATTCATCATGGTCATTGGTACGTTGAGGCGCATATCAGTTATCAGTTATCGGCGAGCGGTTGTTAGGTGGGGGCAGTTCGCGAACCGCCCGTATAGTTATTAGTGAGCCATAGCTCGATAACTTATATAGTAAATAAAAATGAACAGTTAAAAAAAGATGGAAACAGTTTTGAATAGCGATCGCTCGATAACTTCCTCGGCTATTTTAGCTAAACTTCAGGCTGGAGAAAGTCTGACAGGAATAAATTGTCAACAAGAAGATTTATACGCGATCGATTTAACTAAAAAAGATTTAACCAAAGCCAACTTAGTTCGGACAATCTTAACCAATGCCAACCTCAGTTACGCCAATTTAACCGATGCCAATTTAACGGGTGCAGATTTAAGGGGAGTAGACTTAAGAGGGTCAAATTTAACCAATGCTGATTTAACAGGAGCGCATTTGTATCGAGCCGACTTAAGAGGGGCAAATTTAACCAATGCTAATTTAACAGATGCCAAACTAAAAGTAGCCCTTTTCGATCGAGAAACTGTTTTTCCTGAAGGATTTGCCTATAAAAGTTCTGGTGCAGTAGGCCCTGGTGCTAATCTAACAGGAGCATTTTTGAATACTGCTTATTTAAGAGGAGTCGATCTTAGTGATGCCAGGTTAATCGGTGCTTATCTGAGTGGGGCAGATTTAACAGGGGCAAATTTAACTAATGCTTCTTTGAGTGGCGCGAATTTACAAAAAGCTTTTTTAACAGGTGCTTGTTTACGGGATGCTCGTTTAGGGGCGGCAGAATTAAAAGGAGCGGATTTAAGGGCTGCGGATTTGACAGGGGCAGATTTGAGTCATTTACAAAGTGTTGCGGGAGCAGATTTTAGTTTAGTACGGGGTTTAAGCGAAAAAGCTCGTTCCCAGATAGCTGGTTTTCCTCCCCAAGAATTAGGTACTTGGAATGCTTATACTCGCAAAAGTACTAAAGATAGTTTGGGATTGAATTAATAGGTTGCAAAATGACGATCGCGCACCTGAAAATAAAAAATCGATCCCCCAACAAAAGTAGGGTGGGCAAACCCAAGCTTCAACTCACCACAATACTTGAAAATTCACTTTGCCCACCTTACAATCGATCTCTCCGATTACTTTTGAGAAATGGTATTAGATCGATCGCCAACCTGGTTTACCTGGATACAGCAGGAATCGAGCAGATGCAGGAAGGAGAGAAACAACAGCCGAACCGCTAATTATTTGGGATTTATTATCTCAAACCCGTAAAACATCCGCTTTTCGTCGTCTAGCTATCTTAGCCTGGGGAGGCTTTGGTAAAACTACTCTATTACGTCATGTCACCTACTCTTACATGACCAAAAGATATAAGCGATATAAAGCACCCAAACTATTACCAGTCTTGCTTTATCTTCGACAATGGCAAGAACTTTTAGCTAATAATCCTCCAGACCTACCAACCCTAATCGAACAACATCACATCCCTCATTTACCAGAAGGCAAAGTACTAAAACTCCCGCCAGCCTGGGCAGAAAATCATCTCCGTAACGGTGATATGTTAGTGATGTTTGATGGCTTTGATGAAGTTAAGGAAGAACAACGGGAATCCTTAAGTAGGTGGCTCAACTCTCAAATTCGTAATTATCCCAATTCAACGTTTATTATTACCTCTCGTCCTCGTGCTTTTAACGAACATAAAGGTAATATTCAGCCTAAAGCTACATTATTCGTTAAAGAGTTCAATTTAGAGCAACAAAGACATTTTATTAGCCAGTGGTATTTAACTCAAGAAATTAATATTAGAGCAGGTCGTAATGATTCTAATGTCCGAGATAGAGCAGAAAAACAAACAGCTAACTTACTGCAACAGCTTCAAGAAAGAGAAGAATTAGGTGATTTAGCCAAAAATCCTCTGCTACTAAATATGATTGTGAATCTACATCGTAGTTATCAAGGGCAAAAATTACCGCAACGACGGGCAGAACTATATCAAGATATCTGTGAATTGCAACTCAAAGACCGTCCCCGCGCCAGAGGGATCGATATGCCCTTACCATCAGATGAAAGTCAAAAGCTATTGCAAGGTGTAGCACTGGGTATGATGGAAAAAGTCCAAGAACCACGTATTAGTGCTGAAGATTTAACCCGATTAATTGACAAACAATTAAGAAGATTAGATACTCAAGACCCTGTAACAAGTGATGAGTTGCTCGATAAGATTCGGGATGTGAGTGAACTAATTGTCAAAAGAGAGGAAGAATACGAATTTGCTCATTTGAGTTTTCAAGAGTTTTTAGCAGCAAAGCACATCAAAGAAACCAAGCAAGAGCAACTATTATTAGACAACTGGCAGGAACACTTCGGTCGGAATAAGTAAGAAGTAATAAGTAATAAGTAATGAGTAATGAGGGGGGAATAAGTAAGAAGTAATAAGTAATAAGTAATGAGTAATGAGTAATGAGTAATGAGTAAATGACTTTTGGTGAGTAATGGAGTTTGCCTCCGAGTCGTAGGGTGGGCAAAATTAGTTTTAAAGTTCCTTGTCGAGTTGAAAGTTCGTTTGCCCACCAAACATAGCTTTGGGGTGGTTCACCGAATCATTGAAAAATTGGGCTGCTATTTTCGGGTCATAACAGTTGGCAATCACAAACCTTTCTGCTACTTCCCTTATCTCCTCGTTACTTGCTTCCCACTCATCCCAAGGAAGACTCATCTGTCCAGGAACTCTCTTTTTTCTCTCCCGCGCACTGAGGACTTTAGGCAACAACTTGTTTCCCCAGTGATAGCGAGTTTCTGGCTTAGGTTTAGGCTTGTACTTCTTGCAGAATCCTCTATACTTCCTGGCACATTCATCTAGAGATTTACCCAAAGATAAGAAAGCAGGATGCCATTGAGTTAAACCATCATCACTTAACCTGTCATGGATACCATAGTTGGAGAAATCATAGAAAAAGCCTTGCTGCATCTTGGCTGCTTTGGGGTTAGCGTGAATATACCGTAGGGTATTCAATGCCCGTTTATAGTCAGTCTTCTCAAAGCCACTGCTATGATATCGCTTTTCCCAAAAATGCCCCGTCCTATTGAGCATTCGGTTAAAACACATCGCAGTATACCAATTCAACCAGTGCATAATTCGGGGTAAATCCTCTGGCTGTGCTGGTTCAAGCAAATAGTGGACGTGATTACTCATAATACAGAGAGCATAGAGTTTAAATTTAAACTTCTCTCTGGCTTTTTTCAGGGCATACAAGAACACTTCTCGGCATTCGTGTCGGATTAGCTTGAATTCCCTGTTGTTACAGCGAACGGTAACATGGTAGCAATAATTAGGTTTTAGGTCGCGGGGTTTTCTGGGCATCTATCTTGAGAAAGGTATCTAGTGTTATTAATTAAGCAAAAACACTAAGGTGATTTCTGAGAAAACTTATACCAGGTGGGCAAAATTAGTTTTCAAGTGTCGGTGTTGAGTTGAAAATTAGTTTGCCCACCCTACTTGGTGCTCATTACCCATTACTCATTACTCATTACTCATTACTCCCTACTCATTATTAAATTTTTCTCTAACAAAAAGCACGCCATAGAGGATAATAGTAGTTTACAGATGCTTTGCCGAGACTAGTTAAGTAAACTATGCCAAAAACCGAGCGCAGAACTTTTTTACTGGACTTTGAAAAACCCCTTTGTGAGTTGGAAAACCGCATTGAGCAAATTAGAGAACTTGCCCAAGAGAATGAAGTAGATGTCTCTGAGCAAATTATGCAGTTAGAAGCCAGAGCCGAACAACTACGTAAAGAAATTTTTAGTACTCTAACTCCCGCTCAAAGATTACAGTTAGCCCGTCATCCCCGTCGTCCCAGTACCTTAGATTATATTCAAGCTATAACTGATGAATGGTTAGAATTACATGGCGATCGCGGTGGTTTTGATGACCCTGCTTTAGTAGGAGGGGTAGCCCGTCTTAATGGTAGACCAGTAGTAATGCTAGGACACCAAAAAGGACGAGATACTAAAGATAATATCGCTCGTAATTTTGGTATGGCTTTCCCCGCAGGTTATCGTAAAGCAATTCGGCTGATGGAACACGCCAATAAATTTTCCATGCCCATTTTGACTTTTATCGATACCCCTGGGGCTTGGTCTGGAGTAGAAGCAGAAAAATTAGGACAATCAGAAGCGATCGCTTATAATTTACGTCAGATGTTTAGTTTTGATGTTCCCATTATTTCTACAGTAATCGGAGAAGGTGGGTCTGGAGGCGCGATCGGTATTGGAGTTGCCGATCGACTTTTGATGTTTGAACATTCTGTCTATACTGTTGCTAGTCCAGAAGCTTGTGCTGCCATTCTCTGGAAAGATGCGAAAAAAGCAGGTCGGGCTGCGGAAGCTTTAAAAATAACTGCCTCGGATTTAAAAGGATTGGGCATCATCGATCGGATTTTACCAGAACCTACTAGTGGAGCGCACGCAGACCCTTTGGCAACAGCATCTATTCTCAAACAGGCATTGTGGGAAAATATCGAGCAACTATCGGAACTAAGTCCCCAAACTAGAAAAGAATTACGCTACCAGAAGTTCCGCAAAATTGGTATTTTTCGAGAAAATTCCCCATAGCTTAAACTAATCTCAATACTTTAACTTTTTGGCAGCCTTAATTTAAGATTATGAGAATGCTATAATTGGTAAGGTAACATTTTGTAACAATAATAATTAATAGGTACTAATCCCTATGAGTTAGTCAAGTTTCGTAAACATATTGAGATATTGACTCTTATTCAAGCTAAAAGCTTAGAGCTTAGAGCTAAAAGCTGTGAATGGTTACTGTCATGAAATTGGGCGTGATAGTTTAGCTGAAAAACTAAAAATTCTGCTTCTATCACCGTTTTGTGTTGCGATTATAACTAACTTTGATAGCTAAATTAGCACCAGATTCTAAGCAAATTTTATGAATTCACCCCCAAGTAAACTAAGAGCAATAATAACAGGAGCTAGTAGTGGTATTGGTAAAGCTACAGCTTTAGCCTTTGCCCAAGCCCAAATCGATCTCGCTCTAATTAGTCGTTCCTCAGACAAATTGCAAGCAGTAGAAAAAACTGCTCTCGATTTGGGGGTGAAAGCTAAAGCCTATCCTATGGATTTAGCTGACATAGAAACAGTTAAAGACAAAATAACCGCGATCGCCACAGACTTCGGAGAGATCGACATTCTGGTTAATAATGCAGGAATGGGCTATACCAATTCCCTGGCTCAGACTACCCTAACAGATTGGCAACAAATTCTTAATTTAAATTTAACTAGTGTCTTTCAATGTATTCAGGGAATATTGCCCCAAATGCGCGATCGAGCTACAGGGACAATTATTAATGTAGCTTCCATTGCAGCTTACAATGCCTTCCCCGACTGGGGTGCTTATAGCGTTAGTAAAGCGGGTTTAGTAGCATTAGGCAAATCTCTAGCAATAGAAGAAAGAGCCAATGGTATTCGGGTAGTCAACATTATTCCTGGTGCGGTCAATACTCCCATTTGGGATACAGATACAGTGCAAGCAGATTTTAATCGATCGGCGATGCTAACTCCAGAAATTGTGGCAAAATCTATTCTCCATACTGCTCTATTACCAGCGCAAGCAGTAATAGAGGAAATAACTATTATGCCCAGTGGGGGGGCTTTATAACCAGTTAAACTGGGTCGAGAATTACGATCGATTCACTCACCTAGTTTTCTCGCCAGCTTTACGACGGTTTTTGATGATGTTATCCATCATTTTGTCAATTCTATCGAATTATATGAGGCAAGAGTTTTACTCACAGTTTTTATTATGACAACAGTTTCTTCTAATGGTTATTCTAATGGTTCTAACTCTTCTAAATCTGTAATGGTAAATACCACTAACTTAAATCAGTCCAAAATTAAAGAACAAATTTCTACCAGACCCGATCGCAATACTCACAATGGTCAACAAGCACAAGTCCAAACAGATTTAGCAACAGATAAAGAACAGATGATGGACGCTGTTAGGACAATGCTCACGAGTGTGGGAGAAGATCCAGATAGAGAAGGATTACTAAAAACACCCAAAAGAGTTGCCGAGGCAATGCAATTTTTGACTCAAGGATATAGTCAATCTCTAGAGAAAATTGTCAATGGTGCTATTTTCGATGAAGGACATAACGAAATGGTACTAGTTAGAGATATTGACTTTTTTAGTTTGTGCGAACATCATATGTTACCTTTTATGGGTAGAGCGCACGTAGCTTATATTCCCAATCAAAAAGTAGTCGGTTTGAGTAAGCTTGCTCGAATTGTTGAAATGTATTCTCGTCGTTTACAAGTACAAGAACGTCTTACCCGTCAAGTTGCAGAAGCAATTCAAGAAGTATTAGAACCTAAAGGAGTAGCTGTAGTAATGGAAGCAACTCATATGTGTATGGTGATGCGGGGAGTACAAAAACCAGGCTCTTGGACGGTAACTAGTGCGATGGTTGGCGTATTCCAGGACGAGCAAAAGACTCGCGAAGAATTTTTAAATCTCATTCGCCATCAACCCAGTTTTCTTTAAGAAGATCCTCTGATTTACAATTAATAGAGCTTTTTACGATCGAGAGTCTAGCTATAAATTTTAGTTAGGCTCTTTATTTGTTTGGAATCGCTGTAATGCTGATAGCTAATATGAAATACCTAAATGTTTGCTACAGATGATATCGTCTTTAGCTCTTAGCTCTTAGCTTTTAGTTACTACTTACTACTTACTACTCGCTACTTACTACTTGCTACTTACCCAAAATGTTAAATTAATTTTGCATAGGTACTTATAAGAAAATTGGTACTGGTGAATGGAGATCGAGACATAAAAAACACCATTAGCTGAGGCAGAAAGATGAGAGTCAATCGCGATCGATTATTTAAAATTTTTAACGATAAAAGTTTATGTTTACTAATTTTGAAGCAAAAATCGTTCAAACTAGTCAAGCTACCATTAAAACAGTAGTTGGGGGAAAAGGAGAGCCTTTGCTTTTACTCCATGGTTATCCTCAAACTTACTTTATGTGGCATAAAATTGCCGATCGCTTAGCAGAAGATTTTACGGTTATTGCTACAGACTTACGGGGTTACGGCGATAGTTATGCACCCCAAGGAAAAGCAGATTCTAGCAACTATGCTAAAAGAGTTGTGGCGCAAGACCAAGTAGAGGTAATGTCTCGACTAGGCTACGAAGAATTTTATTTAGTCGGACACGATCGCGGTGGTAGGGTAGCTCATCGCTTAACTCTAGATTATCCTGAAAAAGTGAAAAAATTAGCCGTATTAGATATTGTCCCTACCTATGAACTATACACTACAGCCGATCGCGAATTTGCTACTGCTTACTATCACTGGTTTTTTCTGATTCAACCTTTTCCTTTACCCGAAAAACTAATTAGTGCCGATCCAGAGTACTTTTTACGGACTTGTCTAAATAACTGGAGTAAAATACCCGACGCTTTTAGCCCCGAAGCTTTAGCCGAATATTTGCGTTGTTTTAACAACCCTGCGGTTATTCATGGTAGTTGTGAAGATTATCGTGCCTCCGCTGCGATCGATCTGATTCACGACGAACGAGATTTAGATAAGAAAATAACTTGTCCTTTACTAGTGCTTTGGGGAAGTAGGGGTATTATTGGCAAAAAATATGATGTGTTAGCAAGTTGGCGTAAAAGAGCAACTAATGTAACTGGTAAGGCGATCGATTGCGGTCATTTCTTACCAGAAGAAGCACCAGAAAGCACCTATTTAAGTATTAGGGAATTTTTACGCTAAAGAAATCATTCGATCGAGTTTTTTTAAGACTTGCTCCCGTCCGTCCTGTCAATAGCCAAAATAGAGAACGACCACTATCCCGCAGAATTTCTATTTTTGGTTCGGGTTGATTTTTACTGGGGATGGGAATAGGAGTAAAGGCTATTCCATGGCTACCCAAAACTATTGTAGCGATCGCCACGGCTCTGGGTATATGAAAATCGGAAGTAATGAGATAAATATGCTGGATATCTTGTTTTTTCAAATCTTTAACTAGAGTAGTGAAGTTAGTGACAGTATCTATAGCACGACGATCTAAACGAATACGCTCTTCGGAAATACCAGCAGTTTGAAAAATTTGTAATGCTTGTTGATTAGAAATACCCGTAGAAACCCAAATCGGTATATTGGGAACTAATTGGGCAAATTGAGCCGTAAACTTTTCTCGATCTGGACCACCACCAAGGGTAAGAATAGCTTGGGGATAGGGTGCTTGATAGTGAGCGATCGCCAATTTTAAAGGAAGTACTATTGAAGAAAAAAGAATTAAACCAATTAATGAAAGTAAGATAAATCTATATTTAAAAATAGCAACGGACATATTCACTTAAATCTAACTACAATTGTAGTCGTAATTTTCTAATGATTTTTATTCAAGACAATATTGATACTTACTCTCATATTTCCCAGATTGATTAAGAAATATAAACTCATGTAATTCGGTGCTAAGTACGTTGCAATTATTATTTTGAGGTATTATCTATGTCAGACGTGCCTTTACCTATTTCTCTTCCTCCCACTCAAGACGAATTACCTTGTGATGATGGTATTCCTATGGAAACATGGCGACATAAATTGCAAATGGATTTATTGACTCTGCCTTTAAATAAATGGTTTGCAGGACGAGATGCTTTTGCTGGTGGTAATATGTTTCTTTATTACAGTTTGGCTCAAATAAAAAATCGAGATTTTAAAGGGCCAGATGTTTTTGTCGTGTTAGATGTACCCTGGCGCGAGCGTAAAAGCTGGGTAGTGTGGGAAGAAGGCAAAGCCCCTGATGTCATTATCGAATTACTCTCTGACAGTACCAAAAAAATAGATAAAAATGAGAAAAAATTAATTTATCAAAATCAGATTCGCATACCAGAATATTATTGGTACGATCCTTTTAATCCTGAAGATTTAGCAGGATTTGTGCTGCAAGGAAGTGAATACGTCGCTTTACCTTTTGATGGGGATAATAATTTAACTAGTCCTAGTCTTGGTTTAAAGTTGGTACGCTGGCAGGGTAGTTTCAATCGAGTTGAAGCGGTTTGGTTACGGTGGACAAATAAGACAGGGGAATTATTGCCTACAGAGGAAGAAATAGCACGGCAAGCACAGCAGCAAGCTCAACAAGAAAGACAGAGAGCGGAACTTTTAGCAGAGAGATTACGCCAAGCAGGTATAGATCCTGATTCTGTTATTTAATTTTTAGTCATGATTTGTTTGTCAGAAATCCTTTGATATACTTCTTTCATTTGCATAGCTATTTTATCCCAAGTATAATTATCTAGAATAAATTGACGAGCGCGATCACCCATTTCTTTAGCGCGATCGAGATTATGTAAACATTCTAGTAAAGCAGAGGCTATAGCTTCTGAATCAATATCTACAACGTGAGCTACTTTTGCTCGTGCTGCTTCGGGAAAGTTACAGCCTGTGGTAATTACACAAGGCAATCCTGAAACCATACCTTCTAAAACCGACATACTAAAACCTTCAGAATAGGAAGGTGCGACATAAATATCGGCAGCAGCTAAGGCAGATAATTTTAAATCTCCTTTGAGCATTCCTGTAAAAGTAACCGCATCCCGACAACCAGCATCGATAAAATATTGTTCCGCAGTGGGCATAAAATTAATATTATCTGGCCCTGCAATAATCAAATGAGTGTTAGGAAAGTTTCTATGTGCTTTGGCAAAAGCAGGAGCTAATAAATCCAGCCCTTTTTTGGGATCGATACGCCCTAAAAATAAAATTAGAGTTTTATTTTTTAGCTGAGGATATTTATTAACTAAAATATTTTTGTTAGTTATTTGTTCAATTAAATTTTGATCGATTCCATTAGGAACGATCGTAGTATTTGTAAATCCTAAATTATTGACTATGTTGGCTTCAGAGTTAGATAAAGTCTGAATACTAGTAGCTTGTTTTAAAATATATTTTTCGATTATTTGATAATAATATTTTTTTTTCCAAGCTTTATAGGATAATGCCCATGGATCTAGCATTCCGTGAGGAGTAATGATATAAGCTTTTTTCAATAATCTACATATTAAATGAGTCAGAGAAATTAAAGGAGAAAAAAGAGTATTAGTATGAATTAAATCGTAACTAGAAATATTTTTAAGTAACCAGGTGATTAGGGAAAAACTAAAAATAAAATCATTACGATACCAAGCTGGAAAATATTTTATCCTATAGTTATTTTCTTTAATCCAAGTTTTTAAACTAAGGTTTGTTAACTCTGGGAGATTAGCATTTGTAGTAATTATATCGACAGAAACATCAAGATTAGCAGTTTCTCTTGCTAGCTCAATAATAGATTTTGAAGTTCCTCCATAGATAGGACTAAGATAAGGAGTTATAATCAAAATTTTCAGCATAAAAGTAACTATTAATGACTTTGAGCATATTCCACAGCTTGAATTAAACCTCTAGCAAAGTATTCTGGAGAAAACTTTTGAATATGTTGTAAAGCAGCTTGTCCCATTTTTTGTCGATCGAAACTTTCAGAACTAATAGTTAACATTAAGTTAGTTAGCTGCTGAGAATTTTTCGGATCGAAACCAAAACCGTTAACGCCTTCAATAATTAGATCTTCAAAACAACCACAACGATTAGAAACTAAAACAGGTAAACCAGCAGCCATTGCTTCATTTACGACTAAACCCCATTGTTCGTGAGTACTTGTATGAACGAAACAACCAGCATGAGCAAAATAAGGTAATAACTCTTCTTGTTGTAAAAATCCTGGCAAATAAATATGATTTTGTAAATTTAGTCGGGCAATTTGTTCTTCTATCTGAGGACGTAGTTCTCCATCACCACATAGTACTAAATCCCAAGCAGATTCGCCTAATCGATCGCGATATTCGGCATAGGCAGTAATTAAAAAGGGTAGATTTTTTTTGGCTATAAAGCGATTAATTGCCAAGAAAAAAGGTTTTAAATGAGGATTGGAAAGTTGTTGTATTTTGTCAGGATGAAAATTACTGTTACCCACCACATCATAACCCATGAAAATTGCTTCTTCTCGCATTCCCAGTTTCATTAAATAACGCTTTTGAGGTTTTCCTCCTACCAATGCAGCTTGATATTTTTTAACAAGCCAACTTTTAAGTTTTTCTTTCCACCAAATACGAGGAGCATCATCTTCTGTTGTTTCTGAAAAAAGAATAGCTGGTTTTCTTTGAGTTAAGCACCAAAATAAGGCTAATAACATTGAAGGCTGAAAGTACCCAGAAATTGCCAAGACACTAGGATTAATCTGCTTTAAAGCAATAACTAATTGTCTGAACAGGAAATAAATTTTTGAGTCTTCTACCGAACAATCCTTAATTACAGAAATGATCGGAAAAGTTAAAGAATTAAGTTTTACCCTCCAGGGATATTTTTTTTCAGAACGAGATAATTCAATCCCCACAGCTTGCCAGTTTTCTTCTGGGAGATAACTACTCAGACTTTCCAGTCTGGCAATATGATAAGGGCCATAATTAGAAAACAACAAACCAATATTTTTACTCATAGGTATTTATCTCACAATCAAACTATTTGGTAATTTGTATATTTTTTTCTCTCGGGCAAAATAAACAATTAAGCCGATAAAAATTAACTGAAACAATGCCTCTTGAACAAATCGCTGAGTTCCATGAGTAATAGTTACCATAGCTGGACTTGCTAGTCCTATATAAAGTAATCTACTGAAAGTACTTTTATGATAATTTGCAGAAACCCAAAGATTCTTATAAAGATACCCAATAGCAGCAAAAACTAGACAGCCAAAATAATCAAATTCAGCAAAAGCGTCACCAATACCAGTATTAGTACTTCCTGGAACCATAAAATAACCAAAGAAATTTTTGAAATGACCCAAACTCCACTTTAGCTGTAACGCATTTTTTAATTCATGACCAAACCATTGTCCAGGAAAAAACTGAAATACTATAGCATCCCAATATCCAGTACCATAGCCATATCTTCCTGTTTTAGCAGAGGCATCAATTAATATTGCTGCATTTTTTAGTTCTAGATAATTGTTTTCTTGAAGAATTTCTGTGGCTCTTTTAGATGAAGATTCTATTGCTTCCCAATTCTGATTGATAGCATCATTCACAATTTGACGATTAGCACCAAACAAAGGAATTAGAAAAATAATGGCGATTACACTAGCAACAAAAAACCATCTGGGTGGAATAGAACGCCTAATAAACCAGAAGGAAAGACCAATAATTAACAAAAAGGTCATTGTTGGCTGTCTACGACCAGCATAAATAATATCCATTAACGGAAAATAAGCAGCAAGAGAAGTGAAGATAAAGTTTTTTACATTCGATTGCTTTAAAAACTCCATCAAAAAAATAGCTAAAGCAATATAAAGTAATCTACTGAAAAACCATAATATCGTTGCTGTTCCAGTCCAACCATTACTATAACCACCTCTTTCGATATCAATATATCCAATAGAATACTTGGCTAACATTCCTATGACCAGCAAAAAAATTCCCCCCTGATATAGTTTTTTGTGGTTAACTTCAATATTTAATTTGTTTAGCCATTTAGTATCAGGAGAAAATTGATAACCGAACCAACACATACAAGCACAAAGAAAAGCCATTAAAAATACTCTTTGTAGTGCTTCTGGGGTAGCTGGTTCTGGATTATTGTAAAGAACAAAAGCCTGAGGAATAATAAAAGAAACAAAAATACTACCCATAAAAAATGGATATTGATAAGCTCTTTCTAAATAAATTAATCCCCAACCAATCAAACTAATACTAGCAATAATAAATAAAGAAAGATAGAATTCTGTCATTAGTATTCTTAAATATAATTTTGGTTTAATAACTGAAGTTGTTCGCCTAAGATAGGTAGGTTATAGTCAGAAAGTATCTTGAAATATTCTTGAGAAAATTTAGTTAATAAATCTGGATTATTAAGGCAAAAAGTGAGAGAATTGGCAATTGACTCTCCTGTTACATCGGACAATATTAACCCATTAATTTGATTTTTAACTACTGCTCCACAAAATTTAGAAGCAATGATTGGTAATTGCCAAGCTTGTGCTTCTAATTGTGTTAAGCCAAAACCATCGGAAAGAGTAGGAAATAAAAAAACATCAGCTTGTTGATAATAGTGAGCAGTTTGACTACGAGAAACTGCACCAAACAATTTTATTTTATGATTATTTTGTATATGTCGTGGAATATTAATTTTAATCGAACCAACTAACCAAAATTCAATAGGTTCATTTGATAATAAATCTATTGCTTCAAAGATTTTGGCTACTCCTTTACGTAAAATTATTTGACCTAAAAATAATACTCTTAAAGGACGATTGTGAGAAAAACTGGAAGGGTAAATCCTAGTAAAATTCGAGGATTCTTCTGGTGGTTTATAAGCCAAAGGAACAATTTTTATTTTGTCAGTTGAAATACCTGTTTTTTGTAGTGCTTGGCTAGACCAACGAGAATTAACTATAATTCGATCCGCTAAACTACATTCTTGCTGCCAATTTACCCAATATTCAGTTGGTGCTGGTTGCCAAGTAGATGCATATTGCGGATAGCGATCGCGTTCTTTACTTACTAATTGTTCTTCATAAATACCAGGATCGATTTGTCCTAAAATAGTCTGCCAACCTTGTTTTTGTGCAAATTTAAATAAATCTAAAGCTGCGTAACTATAAGCGAATAATGTAATTGAAGAAGGGAGTTGAGGTAAAAGTTTGTCTAAAATTTTGATACTTCTTTCCTGAAACCACTTGTTTCGAGCTATAATGGTTTTCCAGTCAGATTTTTTAATTATTTTCTGTTGAATTTCAAATCTAATTAGAGAATTATTAAAACTAAAAATTGAAGCTGAAGCCAATTTAGGATGAAATCTTTCTCTTAAATTAGTCAGTAAGGATCTAGGCAAAAAATTTAATATTGACTGAGGTGCAACCCAAGCATCGGTAACAAGATGAACTAATTTTTCTTGTTGATGTAATGCTCTAGGAATAGCATAATGTTCTCTTGCCCCTATTTGACAAACGATCAAAGAAGGTTGTTTTTTTGCCTGATTAGAACTAATAACCATAAGAAGATTTACTGATCCCAGTAATTATTTCTGTTAATTGTCGATAGTAATTAGGTAATAATGTCTTCCACTTTTGATCTAGTTGAATAGGTCTATTATCAGAACGAGCTAAACGATTACCTGCTATAGTGTGTATTTCCTGTTGTCTGAAATTGTTAATTACTTCTTCTTCAAAATCACATTCAATTATGGTTGTAATTTTTTTCAAGATATTATTAGGCTGAGAAGCAAATTCTTCATAAGGAATAAAAAGATAATCTTCAGGTAAAATATGATTTTGCGCTATTTTTGAAATTAGATAATTTTGGACTATCCAAGATAAAGATTTAGCAACTGTCAATTTTGTTAATTCCAGATGACTGTATTTATCGGGATGAGCTAAAAATCCCCTAATCATTGAATAGATGAAAGCACGAGGATCTTTAATTATATGTAAAACTTTGATGTTAAACATTCCTGACTTAATTAGCCAAAGAAGTCGATAGGGGTCTTTAGATGCATCAACAATCCATTCAGGTCTCACTCCAGTTACTTCTTCACTGGTTTCTAGTAAGCTTTGAAAAAGCTTGTAATTATTTTTACCGTATGTTTCTATTAATTGATGATTTCCTATATCTCTTTTAGTCATGAATTCAGATAGATACTGCCACCTTAAAGTTTTTCCTCCTGTATGTTTTTCTCTAAAAAAGTTTATTTTTGGTTCACTCTGTTCCAAAGGGTTTATTTTTTGTGACATTTTTGTCCGGAAAGGGCAATCTGGAATTGATTTACCACATCCGCATTTTTGAAATCCTCTCTGAAGAATTTCATGAGGCCATATTTGAATTTCGCCAGTAGTCAATATTTGAGAATGTGCGCCTAATAGATTGTCTAGAATAGTAGAGCCACTACGTCCTGTACTAGCAATATAGATCAGATTAATTTTCTCTTCTTGTTTCATTTTTAGCTTCTAAATTAATAATTAGCTGAGATAAATAAACAGAAATTATTTAGACCCAGATATCAGATTTTTCATATCCTAGATCGAGCAGCATATCTCCAGCTTCTGAATTAAAAAAATGACGATCTTCAGCCGTAAAAGTAGTTTGCCATTTTTGTACTTGTTGACCGCCATAATACCCAATAATCGCTGTACTTTCAGATTGTCTTTGAGTTAATCTGAGCCAACGGCTATGCCATATGCTTTCAATTCTTTTTGGTAATAAAGGTTCTTTGTAAAGTGGAGTTAACTGTAAATCTTGTCCTATCGTATTTAGTGCTGAATGGGGATTTTTAATGATATCTTCAAATTTTAAGGCTTTTACCTTTGGTTCACTAAGCCATGTTTGAATATGATTAGCCCAGTTTTTAACCCTACTGACACCCCTAATTTTCTGTTGCATAAATTCACTTAGCGAACATCTAGTTGTGGGGTCATAAGACTGCATGAATAAGTGTAGCGAACACATGACATCGCGACCATCTCGGAAAACATAGTAAATATCTGCTTCTTCTTTTAGCCAATAAACCCAAGATTGTTTTTGTGACAGTAAATAGGAAAATTGAGGATCGCAATGAGTCTTTATAATTGGTCTTTTTGCTCTAGATAAAATATTTAAAGCAATATTTTCTGATAAAGGTTTATTTATTGGTGCAAAAGATTCTAACGCAAAGTAAAGCCGAGCTAAAGATTCTCCATACCTTTTCCAAGAATGACATTCTGCAAACTGTTTTCTTAATAAATCAATTGTCAAATGTGTCCCAGAACGTGGATGACTAGCAATTAAGATAGGTTTACCAATATCTTTAAAAGTTGTTCGATCTAAAGTATTTAAAGTAGCCACGGTTGATAATTTAATTGATAGTTTAAATTAGAGTTTCTTTGCTTAATAAATCGAGCAGGATTACCCGCAACAATCGTGTAAGGTTCGACATTTTTAGTTACTACAGACCCAGCACCAATAACAGCACCATCGCCAATAGTAACTCCAGGTAAAACGATCGCTCGATAAGCTATCCAAACACGATCGCCGATAATCACATCTCCTCCTTTATCAGCAAATTCTGGTGACTGGGGGTCGTGTCCGAGAGTTAAAATAGTGGCTTCAGGTCCAATAGACACATCCGATCCTGTTTTAATCTGATAGTGACGACCATCAAAAAGACAGCCAAAATTAATCACATTGCGATCGCCTAAAAAGACTTTTCTCCCATTAAGAAAACGACATCGCATCTGCACTGAGGTTTTTTGTCCTATTTGTGCTAAGTAGCGTTGGAGATAGGACATTCTCAGTTTGTGAGATGGCAATTGACCGATTAGACGATTGTAGGTATAGCTTAAAAGACTACCAGCTAAAACTTTTGAGTTCATATTTATGTTGGCATTTCCATAAGCCCAAACTAAAAGTATGAGACAAAAAATTCAAAGAAAAGTATCGATTAATAATTTAGGTATCTTTCGTTACGAGAGAGACATAAACTATATATTCAAGATATTTTTTTCCTAATTTTTAATGAATCAATTCTCACACAAACTCAGTAAGGTCAACATCAGTATTTTTTCGTATCTTCAAAATTAAAATGAATATTTCCGAGAAAATACTGAATTTATCATTGCTTCAGTCCAAATTTTTACCAATTAAAGAAAGTTTTGATTAAGTATATTGAAACTCTAGTGGTTGAGGACAAATCCAATCGTTATCGGTATAAAAATATTGAGATACATCTTTGACTTTGCTTTTGATAGTTGCTATTTCCTTTGCCGTTAATCTTTCTTGCCAAATATTAATATTTTTTTTGCTATTACGTTTGACTGAGTGAATTTCTTGCAATACTCCTTTATATTGATTGTAATTTGTAGATTCTAAAATCATATTTTTTGTTTTCTCAGAAAATTTAATCTGAAACTCATCAAAAATGTTTTGATACATTTCCATTGGATTCTCACAAATATCCTCATATTTTAAAAATAGCCAATTGGGATATTTATTTTGATAGCAGTTGACTGTATGATAAATTATTTTCCAAAGTAAACATAATTTATCGATTAAATTTTCATTTTCCGTAGTAGCTTGATATTCGATTTCATCTTTAAAAGGCTGTAAATAATCTTCTATTAATAATGGCTGGTCTAGAAAATTTTGAAAATTAAAACTCCATCCTAACTGTTTGCAACTACTAACAAAAGCTGCTGGATGTCTGATAGAAATCAAAATATTCATATCAAAACGTTGAGATAACCATTCAGCAGAAAAGATAGCCATAGGGTCTTTAATAAGAGGAGTAATACCAGAAACTTGATTTTGAGAAAAATTAAGATAATCTCGAATTAATCTAGCTATATCTCTGGGTGTTTTACAAACTTTTAGTTCAGAACCAATATTATATTGAAAGGAAACTGTATCTTTGAATCCAGGATAAAAATTTAGTTCATTATTTTCAGTCACATACATATAAGTATATGGAAATTGAACACTACATTTACCTGGTCTACACATTCCATTAAAAGGTTCGTGAATATAATCTACAGATGGAGATGTTGCAATTACTTTTCCGATCCAAGTTGAACCAGAACGATGAGAACCTGTAACTAAGATTGGTTTGGGTTTATTCATATCTTTAATATTTCCTTCAATTCCGTTTTAGATTGATTAGTTGGTAAAAATTTTTGAGTGATTAATTGAGCGTTAATTTTCCAAGAGTTTTCGGCAAAATAGTTTTCCCATTGGGGATAGGGGGGAGAGTTTAACCACTGTTGAATTCCTTGTTTCACTGCATCTAAATTGTCTGGTTGTATCCAAACACCAAGATTGTATTTTTGAACGACAGTTTTTAAAGGACTATCTCCACCAGAAGCAAGGCAAGGCTTACGATAATAAGCAGAGGTATTTAAAACACCACTAGCAGAGCGAAAATTACTACTGTAGGTAAGTACAACTAAATCGCTAGCAGTAAATAAATTAGCCACTTCAGTATCGGGGATAAATTCGATCGACCAACGACAGCGATCGCCTATTCCCAATTGTTCGGCTAAATTTTGGTAATAAGATACGGGTTTTTGAGCAGATGATTGTTCTTTTCCTGCTACTAATAAATAAAGATCGGGAAAGTTAATTAAAGCCCGAATTATGAGATCGAGGTTTTTGTTATCTCGAATGTGACCGAAAGCAAGCATTACCTTCGCATCAAGAGGCAAATTGAGACTTTTTCGGATTTCTGAAAGATTTTTATTCGGATCGCTAAAGGAATAAGTACCGTGGGGAATAACAGTAGTTTCTAACTCCCTCATTGGTTTAACTGTATCGAGGGTTATTGCTTCATGAACAAAAGCTTCTTTTAGGTAAGAATAACCACAAGCGATCGACCAGCGATGCCACCAACGAGGACCAACCACAAAATCCCGCACGGGATCGTGTACTATTGCCCCAAAGATCGTACCGCGATCGGCTAGTTTTTTTAAGCTACCACACCAAAAAGGGGCAAAATATTCGATATAAGTACCTAACAAGACATATTGAAAATGATTCTGTTGGACAAACTTAGCTAATTTCCCCATGTTGGAGATAGTAACCGTAGCAAAATCGATCGCTTTAGTTAGTTTATTTTTACTGGAGTTAAATTCTTCCAGAATACTAACAATTTGATATTTTTCCCCTCTATTAGTGGGATAGTTAGGAGTAGATAATAAAGTTACCTTCCAACCTTGTTCTACTAAAGCGTTGGCTTGTTGGTGCGCATAGTCGGCAATGCCTCCATAGCTAGCTGGTGAATAGTAAAGTAGTTTCATGAGACTGAAGAAGAATAGGAATTAAGTACAACAGGTGTATCTACTGTCTGGGGCGAGGAAGTTAGCAGGTTGCAGAAATTTTGACCAGAAAAATACTTTTGTGCTGTTTGTTTTTTATTCACTGCTTGTTGTCGATATTCGTTGTAGTTAGCAGACATGAGTTTAATTGCTGCGGTTAAGTCGGTAATACTTTCATCTTCAATTCCAATACCTGCGCCGAATTCCGTAATAACTTCTTCTAGCCAACCTCCTTTGGTATAGATAACAGGAATACCCAAACAAACAGCTTCAATTGCCACGCGAGACACCCTAGCATGATAAGAAGAGTTGCGATAAGGAAGTATCATGCACTTGGTATCTTGTAGTAGTTGCTGATAGTCGTCACTAAGTAAGGGGCGATCGATAATTGATACTTGGGAATGTTGGCAAAATTGGCTATCTGGTTGACAAATATTACCATCAGGAAGGGTAAAAGGCTCGACCCATTGCAAACGAAATTCGGCTTTAAAATCTGGTTGTTGGTTTAATATTTGGGAAATTGCTTTTTTGAGTAAATCTGAACCTTTTTCGTAACGGGCAAAGCCATAACAGGCAAAATTTAAAGATTCAGTAGTTGCAGACTCGATGTTAAATTCTGGCACAGGATGGGGAAGCAAACGGAAAGGTAAACCAGTTAAGCATTCAAATTCTTGCTTCGCACCTTTAGTCTCTACTGCTAAAGTTACTTTTCCTTGTTTGACTAGGGGAGTAAAAAGTTTGAGTAACCAACTTTGTAAATAAGAGGATTTTGGTAATACCGATCGTTGTTTATCTCGATGCCAAACACCAGGATTGGTAACAAAGAAAAGAATAAGATGTTTGGGGGCGCGGGGATGGAAATTTGCGATCGCCCACCAGGTAAGTAAATGATGTACTAATACTGTGGGAACAAAGATTTCATCATAACGAGGTTGTTGTTTGAGAAAAGGAAATAATACTTTTAAACAGCGCAAGCTATGAAGAATGAAGCCGTAATAACGCCACCCTGGAAGTTTCTTTTTATTACTATCTAAATAGTAAGCATGATGGAAAAGCGGAAATACAGATAATTTTGCTTTAATTTCATCAGCAACATCTCGATGAGAAGCAACATCTACTTGCCATCCATCGGCTTTTGCAGCAGTGGTAATAGTTTTTATATATTCAAACCAATGAGCTTTTAAATCTCTCAAAGATTCTTCGACAATTAGAATTTTTTTAGACATAGTTTATTAAAATAATTTACTTTAAATAATTAAAAAGCAACTACTTGGAAACCTAAGTTCGCTAATAGCTCTTGCTGCTGTGAATTAGGAATATTTGCTTGATAGCAATTAGACCAGCGATGACCACATAAACGCTGTTTTAAACCTTGGCTTTTTTGCTCTATCCAGCTATAAGAATTCATCAAACTAAAATTACAATTAGCGATTATTTGTTCGAGGTTTCCTGTTAAACTTCGATCATTTACTAAACTTTTATTTAGTTCATTTAAAGTTTGCCAAATCCGCAAATTGAATTCAAAATTGTGGAGTAATTGCTGTTGGTAATTCTTGGCTAAAAGTTCCGCTACTATTAAATAAAATTTAGCTTTATCTAATAACTTCCGAGTTTGAGTACTGCCAGATTCGGTTAATTTATTACTATCTCCCAAGCGATACAAAGTTAAAGATTGATTTTCGTGTACCAGTTTAGCTTTAGCGAGCAATAATCGTAAAAACAATTCCCCATCTTCGTAAAGCTGCATATCTTCTCGATAACCACCAACTCGATCTAATAAAGATTTGCGAACTAAACATTGTTGAAATACCATCGACCAAGAAGTAAGAAACCAGTGTAAAGGCGATCGCGATTCTGGTAAGGGCTTTTGCTGTAAAACAACATTTTCTAACTGAATTAAATCTTGTTGAAACCAAACTTTTGCCCAAGGACCATAGACAATATCGGCATTTTCTTGTTCTAAAGCTTTTGCTTGTACTTCTAACTTGTTTAAAGAGGCTAGATCGTCACTATCCATAAACTGAATAAACTCACCTGAAGCAATTTTTAATCCTGCATTTCTGGCAGCACCAGCACCCTTATTTGTTTGTTGAATTAAAGTTACTCTATTCCCAAAACTTTTAATAACTTCAACTGAGTTATCTGTCGAGCCATCATCTACCACAATTACTTCATGGGGAGGTAAACTTTGACTCAGCATATTATCAATAGTTTCCCCAATTAAAGCAGCACGATTATAGTTGGGAATAATGACAGAAACAGTTAGCATAATAAATTTAATAGTATATATAGCGGTTATTTAAAGCTCATTATATTGAATTACTTAGTTACGAAATAAGTATCTGATTGAGTTTAGTGTTTTCAACTTTGCCGTTATTTAGCCAATTCAAAAGAGAGAAATTTCGGCGACATTTATGATATGTAATAACCGCATTAGGATCGTAATCACGAACATATAATCCATGAAAAACGGCTAATTTATCTTTTGGAACAATTGCTATTGATTTCTGCCATTTATTTTGATTCCATCTTGTAATATCTTCTTGAGAATAAGTTTTTGCTCCATAAGGACTGGGACGGCAAAAATCTATTTTGAAAAATAAATTATTCCAATTAATTCTTTTCAATCTTCTCTCCCATTTTTGCTTAACTTCTTCTTCTGTCTGGTAGTGCATAAAGTTAATTTCGATGTTCCCCAATAAGGCGATTGGAAAAACATGATTTTTACCAGGAAGTTTTTTGTTACTGGGAATAAAATTTAACGGTAAAGAAAGATAATGACGTAAATTTTCTAATAGATTCAAATAATCTTGAGGATTAATAAAACAGCCAATAAAAGGAGTTGCATAAGGAAGACCTAATTCTCGATAAACTTCTGCTCCCCAACAATCATCAGATATGACTGTAAAGTGTTTATCTGTCAGAAAATATCTGTTTGTCTTAGCTAATTTGTCTTTCAGCATCATCAAATTACTAACTGTGAATTGTGAATAGATAATCTAATAACTGTTGTGAGGGGTCGGCGGTAGTTAATTCTTGAGCTTTTTTGTGAGCTAAATAACCCATTTCTTGCCATCGCTCTTGTTGTTGCCAAGCTCTTTCTAAAGCTTTCCCAAAAGAATAAGGTGTAGCGGTATCCGCAATAAAACCCGTTGTGCCATCTTCGAGAATTTCGCGGTTTCCCCCCACATCAGTAGTAACGGTAGGACGACCGCACATCATAGCTTCTAGGACAGCTAAGGGAGTCCCTTCTCCACGACTGGGTAACACCATTAAGTGATTGTCTTGCCAAGCTGTTTTGATGTCTCGCACATATCCATGACAGGTAACTCGTTGCTTTAAGTCATAGTTAGCGATTAGATTATCGATGTATTCTCGATCGCGTCCTTCTCCGTAAAGATTGAGATGCCATTGTCTTTCTTGCCATTCAGGTTGACTTAATACTTCTAACAAGACATCTTGTCCTTTCCACAAGGTTTCCATCCGCGCTACACAACCAAAGTTTACTGTCTCTGTATTTGACCATTGGGGGGACTCTTCCAGATTAAAACGAGAGCTATTAACAATGACTTTACTCTCAGGAAACTGATAAGCTAACTGACGTTGTGCTAAAGCTTTATTGTGTTCAGAAACAAATACCCAAGCATCAATTAAAGGTAAAAATTCTTTTAAGCGATCGCGATTCTGGGGAATTAAGGTTTCAGCGACAAAATGACAGAAAAATACTTTTGTACAATTAATCTTTTGACAAAATTGATAGAGGACGGGCAAATTGAGAATATCGAATAACGAGCCAGAGTTAATTAATAAAATGTCTGGTTGCCAACGATATATTGCCTGCATATCGCTCCAAAAACGCTCTTTGAGAATATATAGCTTGGTTGGTCGAAAGGGTTTTCTGACAGCAACTTGTAGCCCTTGTTGAGCTAAATCTTGTACTTGCTGGGATTGAGCGACTTTGCGATCGGCAGCTAAATATACTTGATGGTTTTGTTGTAATGCTTTAGCTGCAAACTGCGCCCAAACTTCTTCTGTTCCTGCCCAAGTATAATTGCTAATGGTTGAGAGAATGGCAATTTTCATGAGTTATCTTCTCCCCGTTGTCCGATTTTTTTGGCAGGGACACCACCCCAAATTTCAAACGGTGGCACATCTTTATTAACAACAGCACCAGCAGCAATAATAGCCCCGTCGCCAATAGTCACCCCTGGTAAAATAGTGACGTGACAACCAATCCAAACATCTCTACCGATATTAATCGGCGCGCCTGTATAACCTTGTTGGCGAATTGGTTTATCTTTATCTTTAAAACAATGATTGGCACTAATAATATAGCTGTATGCCCCAATCAAACTATCTCGACCGATTTTGATGGGTTGATACGTTCCTAAATAAACATTACGAGCGATGTAAACATTTTTGGCTAAAGTTAAATTTGGTTGCGCTCCTTCTTCATCAGCAATCCACAGCAAACAATCTTTTTCAATTACACAATGGCGATCGCATTGAATAAACTTAGCAAAGTCTTTTTTTCCTCTAATTTCTAAAGATGAATGGATTTTGCAATCTTTACGTCCTATTTGCTGCAACCACCAAGCTTGTTTAACAGAATGCTGCAATTGAAACCACGGCTCTCTCAAATAAACTAGAGGGGGTCGAAAAGTGGCTTTATAAGGGAGAGATAATAGTCTTTGTAACTTATGTTCTAGGAGAATTGCCGATGATTTCATGATGATTAAACCAATAATTCTTGCATTTTTGTCACCAACAATTGATGAATCTTGTCGGGGTGAAAACGCTCTTCATACATCAAACGTGCATTAGTAACTAACTGCTGTTGGCGATCGCTATTTGCTTGAACTTGCAAAATTGTGTTTAAAAAGTCTGACGCTTCAGGAGAGGTACAGACTTCCGCCGAATCAAATTCACTGGCAATACGCACCGCCGAACAATAATCAGGACCCCAAAGTAAAATGGGTTTTTGGAAAGAAAGATAATCGAGAAACTTGGTTTTAAAACTGGTACGTTCGATTTGAGCGCAAGATGATTCAAATCCCATTAACAGCAATAAAACATCAACCTGAGACATTTCTTCAGTTAGTTGTGCAAAAGGAATTTGACCTTGATATATTCCCGCTTCCTTAACTTGAGAGTCAAAATCATCGCTCCAACTAGCATTACTACCAAAAAACTTAAATTTAAGTTGACTGTCTTGATTTAGAGAAACAACAGACTCTAGCATTTTGCCGTACCAGTCTCCCAAGTTACCAGCAAAAGCAACGGTAAAAGGCTTATTAGGTACAGTATTAGCTGTAACAGAGCGATCGGTCATAGCTGCTCCAGTAGGATACAGTACCACTGAATTAGCGTGATTTCCCAGTGCTTCCTGCATTCCCTCAGAAGTACATAGAGCCAAATCGCAACGTTGATAAAATTGCTTAAAATTGCGATCTAGTAAAGAATCCAGCCAGTTGTAACGAATTGAATTGTAATACCACCAATCATTAAAACTACCCACTAAAGGAATATCCAACTGACTCGCCACATCTCCCGCCATTTTCGCCATCCAAGACCAACTACCAGCTACAGTAAAAATAGCTTCCGCACCAAAGTCTTTAGCTTGTTGTAATACTGTGTCTGGAGTCTTCAATGTGCCAACTAAATGACCCCATGAATGCACTGCTTTATGTAACCGCGTCCTTGCCAATCGCGTCCAAAGTTTACCATGATTAATCAGACTGTAATCATAAGGAACATCGTATTGAGTTACTTGAGGATTATCGGTAATTACATGAATTTGAAAATCATTGCGATCGCAAAAATGACGGTAAAAAGTCATCGCACCCCCCCAACTGGGGATAGGTGGTGTGGAAGTTAGGAATAAAACACGCATTAGAAATTAGCTACAAAGTATATTTTATTAAGTTGAATAGTAATAGATTAAAAGGTTTAGATAGTTTCAAAATCCCAAAACGATTCAGATTTACCGTATTTTTTGAGAAAACTTATGGCATCATCCTTAAAGTAATTAATAATCTCTTGTTTATAACTAGATGAAATCTCTGGTTGAGGCGATGAAATTGCTTTTACTCCGATTAATCTACCAACTTTAAAAGATATAAAAGAGGGGACTAATTTACGAATGGGAGCAAGAAAAGGTGATTTACGCAGATAATTAAAATATGCTCTTTTTTGAAAACGTCGATCGCTACGATTGCTACCTTTTTTGTCAAATTCGGGTAATTTTAATATATCCAAACCCAAGAATTGACATAGCTTGTTAGCTTCTTCATTAGGATTTTTAGCCCAATCTTCTAAAAAAAATACTTTTATCTGTTCTTCAGCAAAGAATTCTCGGTAGGTCTGAAGTTGAGAATTAAATTTACAGTTATCTAACACTAAATGTTTTTGTTGACGATATTTCACATAAGACTCAAAACCCTTTCTAGCCATGTATTTAGAAGCATAGTGATGCATTTTCCATTCCGAAATCAATTTTTTATAAGGATGGCGTGTTATGTAAATAATTTTAGTATTGGGATTGAGTTGCTTAATTCTTTCCGCACAATTGGGATGGCTAGGCATATGTGTATAGTTAGGAGTTGCTTCACCAATCAGTTTCTCTCCTTGATAATGAGAAAATGCCTGTTGATACCATTCCCAACCCTTAAAATAGTTTTCATCATGACTAAAAAAAGCAACTTCTTTAGGACGACTAAAACAGCAATCAGGATGACTAGCAAGAACATCAGCAAGAGTGGTTGTACCGCATTTAGCAGAACCAATAATAATAAAATTGGGTTTGGGAATATCTTTGTTAACCATAATTATTTCGCGTTTCCAGCAAGTTTTTGAAATGCAAGAGAGTTATTATTTAATTCTTCGTAAGTTCCGCTTTCAATAATTTCCCCTTGGTTCATGATGTAGATAACATCGCAGTTTTTCACCGTAGATAATCGATGGGCTACCATAACAATGGTTAAATCATTTGGTAATTCTTCAATCTCTGCAATTAGTTTTCTTTCTGTTTCGTTATCTAAAGCACTGGTAGCTTCATCAAAAACTAAGACGCTAGGTTGATGATATAAAGCTCTAGCTAAAGCGATTCTCTGTCTTTGTCCGCCACTTAAACGCACCCCTCTCTCTCCACAAGGAGTATCGTAACCATGAGGAAGTTCGGTTTCAATATAATTGTGAATCTGGGCTATTTTAGCTGCTGTTACTGCATTATCTTCGGCAATATAACGATTATCTATACCAAAGGCAATATTACGGCGAATTGTATCATCAGTCAGAAAGATATCTTGAGCTACATAACCTACTAAACGATGCCACTGAGGAAATCTTTCAGGAGTTAATTCTACCCCATCAATTAAAATCGAACCTGAAGACGGATTTAACAAGCCAATTAAAAGATCGATTAAGGTGGATTTACCCGATCCAGAAGCCCCAACTATTCCGATTCTTTGACCTTTGTGGATAGTTAAACTAAGATTTTTGAGAGCTAATTTTTCTGCCTGGGGATAGGCAAAGCTAACGCGATCGAAGACAATAGATTGTTGGAATTTATCTGGTTGCCAAGAATCTAATGCAGGATGATAATGAATATTGGTTACGCGATCGACTTCGATTAAATCTTGATGCAGTGTATCCACTGTAAATTTTTTACTTTGGATTTGCGTAATCTGATTGTAAATTAGTTGCAGAGAAGGCATCAAACGGTAAGCAGCCAAGACAAAAAATGTCATGAAAGGTAATACAGTTTCTAAAGCAATACCTCGTGCTTGGAGTACCAACACCACAATAATAATTGAAGAAAAAGCGATCGCTTCTATAATATATCTTGGTGTATTGCCAATTATGACTAATGAAGAATCTATTTGAGCAATGCGTCTGTAAGCACGATAAAAGTCAGAAATGAAGTATTTGCGACATTCATAAATTATTACCGTTTTAATCCCCATTAATAATTGATGAGAAGCTAAAAAACGCTGACTAATTAAAACTTTACGTTCGTTATTTCCTCTAGCTAAAGATCTGCGAAATACCAGAAAAGTCAAGCCTAAAAAAGAGCCAAAAACTAAAAATGCTGTTCCTCCAGCAATCGGACTAGCAACAAATAAAATAATTAAAATTAAAACTACGTTAACAGTACGGGAAATAAGCTCTAAAAAAGGCATTAAAACCCCTGCCATAAACATATTGACATCATTTTGTAGCCTTTTAATTAACTCTGCGGAATTATGATAAAGATGAAAAACATAAGGCTGATGAGCATAAGAGGTTAAAAGATGTGTGCCAATACGCATACAGGTAAAATAAGCATATCTAGCTCTAGCAAAATCCGTAATCCCATTAACTAAACTAGAGATAACTAACAAAATAACTGTAAAAATACCTGCTACTAGAACTAGATTATCTAATCTTAAAAAAGGTATGATTTCGATTAATTTTTGCCCTAATGTGGATTGTGATACGCTTTCAGGATTAGTAGCTAAAGCGAGAAAAGGCATAATAGAGAAAATGCCCATCACCTGAATTGTTCCCTGAAGTAAAACTAAAATTCCGACTAAAGTTAGTTCTCTTTTACCAAAAGGGAGAATAATCGCCAGTATTTTTTTTATTAATCTCGATCGCGCCTTTAAATTTCCGAGCATATAACTTTAATAGGTTTTAATTTTTATATTTTATTTCGAGGCAATGGATGTATTGATGTATTAAAGACCTCTAGTTTAAGTCTTGTTCTACTTGTTGTTCCAACCATCGATCGAATCTAGCAACTGCTGATTGGATTTTGTTAAAAACTGATTCTACATTTTCAGCCAAAGAAATTACTCGTTCTGGTTTTAACTCAATCTTATAAATATGTCTTTCTAGATGTCTGAATTTACGATATTCATCTAGTTCTAAAAGTAATGCCCCACGCCATAAAGGTGGGCGGTTGTCCCCTCCAGTTTCGGCTACTTGTTTCAACAATTCTTGATGCCAATCTTTACTTTTTGGTAAACCACCATCTAAATAAACAGCAACCCTTTCGCTAATGCGTTCACACCCTGTATAAAAATCAGCAATATAACTAGCCAGTGCAGGAATTAACGCTACCTCTGGAACAGAATCCTTTTGCCTTAGTAAGTCAGTTATAGTTTGAATTGTCACTTTTATAGAGTTTAATTCATCTTCAATCCTAATTTTTAAAGCAAGATATTTATCATCAGGCATGGGCTTTTTTTTGAGAATACGATCTACTAAATATGTAGGAGCAAATTCTAAAGGAATGACATCTACTTTTAACCAATGAGGGATAATATCTGCTATTGCTGAATAGGCATCCCAAATTGCATCTTTACTCATTCCTCTAGTTGCTAAATCAATATCAGAATGCCAATGCCAAGGACTTTCTCCTGCTAAAGAACCACATAAAATAACTTCCGTTGCACCGAATTGATCTTTAAGAAGCTTGATACATTCTTTTGCCACTGTTAGAGCTTGCTGTCGTCTTTTTTCTAGCTCAACATTTGGTCTTCTTGATGAATCTATAATGAGGTTCATGAGTAACTTTTAAAGTAAAATTATCCTAATGACAATATAGACCAATCTTTATTTACTTCAGCAAAGTCAGCAATTCCCCTTAAAACTTCATAAATAGTGGTTTGAGGTGTCCAGTCCCAAACTTTTGCTGCTGCGGAGGAGTCTAAGACCATCCAAGGTATATCAAAAGGTCTTTCTGTATTGGTCTGAATCACTTCATTGTGACCGAAGCGATCTTCGCACCAAGCAGTAAGCTGTCTGAGGGACATACTGTTTCTAATACCACCACTAATATTGAGAGTTCGCGGTTTAGAAGTATTTAAGGGTTCGGCAAATTGTTTTTCAAATAGAGGAATCAAATCTTGAGGGTGCAAACAATCCCTTACTTGATAACCATTTCCGCCAAAACCAATATATTTAAGGGGTCTTTTTTCGCGGAAACTATGCACCCAAAAGGCAAAAATACCCTGACCAGGATGACCGAATTGACCAGCGCCAGCCATCACGCCACAGCGATCGATCCAGACAGGGAAATCAAAGGTAGCACCATATTCTAAAGCTAAATGTTCTGAGGCAACTTTGGTACTTCCATAAAGAGATACTGGGGGTGCGGTTGAATAGGCTTCGTTAACACCTTTAACTGTGATTCCTACAGGAAAGTTTTGGTTAGGTAAAGGATGAAAAGCCCTATCTTCTTCTTCTACTTCAAGTTCACTCAATCCTGGGATGGAATATACTCTACTGGTAGAAAGTAAGATAAATCCTGCTTGATAATTTTTACAATATTCCAGTAGATTGATCGTTCCCTGCAAATTGTGTTGTACTAATTGTAAACTGCTAGTCTTACCATCTACTCCTGCGAGTACACTAGGATTAGCAGCAGCATCAATTACCCAATCAACAGCAGGTAGAGTTTCAAGATCGCTATCATTGCGAATATCACCATGAATTACGGTTATTCCTAACTCTTTTAATGGGTCTTTATTAACCCAACTACCAGGTCGAGAAAAGTTATCGATACCAATAATTTTATAGTCTGAAGAGTGGCGGTGTAAGGCTTTAGCAATGTTAGAGCCAACAAACCCGCAAATACCTGTAATGAGAATACGCATATGAAGTCAGAAGTCAGAATTCAGAAGTCAAAAGTCAGAAGTAGTGAAGAGCCATTAATAGCTGATTAGCTATGAACAATAAATAACTAACCACTAACTAATAACAAAATATCTAGACAGTCACCAATTCTGGTTTACTTGCCATTCTAGTTTGCCAAGATTCCACAATTTGAGCGATTGTTTCTTCTAAAGTGACAGAAATATCCCATTGTGGATAGTGTTGACGCATTTTACGCAGATCGGAATAATAACAGATATGATCGCCAATGCGATTTTCTTCTACATAGTTATATTTCATTGCTTTACCGCTATATTTTTCGGCTAGAGCAAAGGCTTCTAAAATAGAGCAGGTGTTATTTTTTCCCCCACCAAGATTGTATACTTCCGCTACCCTAGGAGCATCGATAAAGGCTTCAATAAAACGAGCTACATCTAAAGAGTTAATATTGTCTCGAACTTGTTTTCCTTTATAGCCAAAGATTTTGTATTCTTTTCCTTCTAAGTTACATTTAACTAAATAACTTAAAAAGCCGTGTAATTCTACTCCAGAATGGTTAGGTCCTGTTAAACAACCCCCTCGCAAACAAGCGGTGGGGATATTAAAATAGCGTCCGTATTCTTGAACGATTACATCAGCAGCCACTTTAGAAGCTCCAAATAAGGAATGTTTGGATTGGTCAATACTAAAGGTTTCGGGAATACCATGCTCGAATTCAGGATCGTCATAGTCCCAACGAGTATCCAATTCTTTCAGTTTAATCCGATTAGGGCGATCGCCATAGACTTTATTGGTAGACATATGAGCAAAAGGAGACTCAGGACAAAACTGCCTGACTGCTTCTAAAAGATTGAGTGTACCCACTGCATTGGTATCAAAATCCGCAAAGGGAATGGCCGCAGCGCGATCGTGACTGGGTTGAGCAGCAGTATGTACAATAGCATCTGGTTTGATATTTGCCATCAAGTCCAAAACACCTTGGCGATCGCGAATATCTAATTCGTGATGGATAAAATGTTCGAGATTAGACTGTAATCGATGTTGATTCCAGCGAGTATCGCCTTGAGAACCGAAAAAGACTGCTCTTTGATTATTGTCTACACCATGAATCTGCCATCCTCGATTTGCAAAATAACTGCAAACTTCAGAGCCAATTAATCCTGATGAACCTGTTACGAGTAATTTTTTCATTGTTTTTGTGTTCGGTAGAGAAAATTTTTCAAAGTACCTTTTAGATCGTCAAAAATTACTTAACGACGATGGGAATGATGTGTAATGCTTTCATGATGCCCATTGCTATGACTATTCCTGTGACCATTGGTATAGGTCTGATTGTAGTAAGAATCATAGTAAGAGTAAGCGTAATAATCGAAGTCACGATTAACCATATTCGCTACAAATCCTGCTAAATTACACTGACTGTTATGAAGAATTTCGAGAGAATTTTCCAAGGCTTTTTGATTGACTTTGCCAAGTCCCGTAACAAACAGCATTGTATCTACGTGACTAGCTAGACTCTTAGCATCAGCCATGACTCCAATAGGTGGAGTGTCAATTAACAAGTAATCGTAGCTATCGCGCCATTCTTCAATTAGTTGTTTGGTTTTTTCTGAATTTAGTAAGGCGATGGGATTAGGAGAGGTGTCGCCAGAAGTCATAATATGCAAATTTTCCACTACTCCAGTTTGCACAAAGTTAGACCAAGGCTCATCACTGATAATTGCATCACTTAGCCCTTGTTCGTTGGGTAGCTTAGCTAGTTTGTGCATTCTTGGTTTTCGCAAATCTGCGTCCACTACCATAACTCTAAATCCTAACTCTGCTAGGACCAAACCCAGGTTATAAGTTACTGTTGTTTTTCCTTCTGAAGAAGTAGAAGAAGTAAATGCTAAAGATTTAATTTTGCCACTTTCCACTATCAAGTAACGTAAGTTCATCGCTAAGGAACGTAATCCTTCAGTAAAAGATGAGTACTGATAACTTCTGAATTCTGGGTTAGATTCGATGTCGATCTCGACGATGGGTTTATCTACTTCAGGGATAGTTCCGAGTAAAGGTAAGCGAGTTATTTGTTTTACCTGTTCTACTAATCTGATTTTTTGGTCTAATTGTTGCAGTAACCAAGCGGTAGCAACTCCCAAGACTCCGCCAGCTACCAAAGCTATGGCTAAACCACGCTGAATATTAGGAGAAAAAGGTTTACTGGGTAAATAAGGTGCATCCAGAACTTGCCAAGGAGCAATTTCTTCTGCTGCTGCAATTTCTAATTCTTGTTGTCTTTGTAATAGATAATTGACAGCTTCCGATTTAACAGTAAACTGCCGTTGTAATTCTGCAAAAGCTTGTTGTAGTTGGGGAATACGTTTAAAGTCGGTTTCTACATTGGTTTTAGCTTGATAAATCCCTTCTAACTGACTATTTAACGCAGCTAATTCTGTTTGTAAACTTAGTAGCTGATAAGTCAAGGTTTCTAAAGCGGAAGCAGATGTCCCTACTTGTGTGTTGGTAGTTTGGCTTTCAGTAGTGGCACTAGCTGAAACTTCACTTCCCGAAGCAGCAGCATTACCCCCTGGTGCTATTACTCCTCCTGCCTGAGAAACTATTACTTGCTCTAAACTAATTCGCTCGAAAGCATCACCTAAAAGCTGTTTAGCTCTTTGTTCTAATAATTTTTTTAACTCTGCTCGTCTTAATTGCAAACTTTCCATTACATGATAGGTGTCATGGAAATCAACACTTCCCAATGCCTGTTCGGTTTCTAGATTTTTGAGTTGAGTAACCAAATTTTGATAAACTTGGTCTTGACCGAGGACTGTGTAAACTAAAGCAGTATCGGGATTTTGTCCTAACTCGGCTAGTTGGCGAGATGTTTCTTGGTACTCTTTTTGAGTACGACTGAGAGCTATTTCTATTTCTCTAACTTGCTGCTCTAACGATTGTCTAAATTCTCCTACTTGCAACGCATATTCATTAGGATCGACTACGTTATGAGTTTGTCTAAATTGGCGAATAGCTTTAGCTGCTTCATCTACTTCTTTTTGGGAACGGGGTAATTGATCTTCAATAAATTCAATGGCATTATTAGCCTGCGATCGCTGTCTTTCCAAACTATAATCTACATAGGTTTTACCAAGAGCTTCTAAGATTGCTTTTGCTTTTTGAGGATCGGGATCGGTGTAAGCAACTCTTAAAATGTCTGTAGGTATATCTCCTACTAATGCCTGGCTAATCGATAATTTTCCCAATACCTCAGAAATAGGAGTACCTGCAAATACTTCTGGCGATTGTTTCACTGCCTTGGCAATCAAAGAATAACTCCGCAAAATCATAATCTCTGTGGAGAAGTCTTTGAGATTGTAGTAACCACTAGTTGCTCCCTGTTCGGGCATTACTGATGCAGATTGTTGATTTTTGCCACTATCTAATAAAATTAGAGTCTCCGATTTGTACTTAGGAGTTTCTAGCAGAGTGGGAATAAAAACACCAATAAAGGTAATAGCTCCGACAGCTAAAGCGGGCTTCCAGCGACGCATTACAATTTGTTTTAAGTCTTCTAAAGAAAATCCCGTTTCTGCCGAAGGCAAATTGATTACTTCGGGTTTTGCTAATGTATTAGTCATATATATCTAAACCTTGAGAAATTAATATTAATAGTTACAGCAATATTTTGAAACCACTGACAGCGTTTTTGCTTATCGGATTTCTTTGAGGCTAGTGATAAAATTAAATCTATACAATCTACGACTAATAATATTAGTTACTTACTAAATTAGTTGCCTCGGTAGATACACTTATTTCCACAAATTCTTAATATTAATATTTGTAATTAGTAGCTAATTATCGCTAAAGCTAAGTAAAAAATAAGGAATAAAACCTCTGTAGGTTTACTCCTTTAAATAATCGAGTACGTAGTAAATATTTTTTTAGTGAGAAGTAAAATTTTAATCAGTCTAAATCGTACTCTATTCTCGCCCACATAGTATTTTTCCAAATAAACAAAAAGATAAAACCCGCAATGAGCAATCCCAAGCTCCATTTGAGACAATTTTTTACTATTATATGAGTTCTGTTAGAACGTATTTTTTGAGCTTGCGATCGCAAGTCTTCTTCTTGTTTATTAATATTTTTAAGTAATTCTTCTTTTAAATTTTTGGTATCGACAGAATCAGGAATATTAATTTTTCGCCGAGATTGTACTTGTAAAAGCTGTTGAATTTGTTCGGGGGTGTCTACCGCTCTTAGCTTGTGCCTAAACCTATTCATCGGGTCTATTTTTTGAGTTATTTGCAGGTTCACGCGAGCATTTTGGCTATGATATATCCGAATACTATTACTAATACTCAAAGGTATTAAGAGAAAAAAAACTATGGCCAAAATTAAGGATAACCAGGACAACCACTTGAGTACAAATCTTTCTATGGGGGTACGCTCTTCTCTCTCTCCATAATAAATTAAAGCCATAGCTAATAAGGTCACAGGAATTCTTTCGACTAAAGCACCAGTTGTTTGTAATTCCCAGCTAGGATTCATTAAATTCAAGGGAATAATTAGAATAAAAAAATCTAAGATTGCCATTAAAAGTAATCCATAACCGACTAATCTAATTAGAGTAAAAGAAAACACCTGTTGACTACGAAATTGATTCATCATAATGAGAGAATAATAGTTATAAAAGGTGATGAAAGAATTTAAGAATTTAGAAGTTCAGGAGTTGCTGGAGTTCAAGGAGTTCAGTATTGGGAAAACAGTTTGCTATTACAGAAATAAATTCAAAGATTAGGAAACTGAGGTTGCCACCATGAATACCAATCCTGCCAAACTTCCTGAAGAATTTGCTCCGCTATTTCTGGTTGTAAATTATCTACAGAAATAGATAAATTTGTTAACAAACATCGGCGATCTCTAATGCTTTCTTTTCCTAATATCCAAGGTAATAAGTAACTATACTTTAAATCGTGAGCGTAACGATTTTGCGAAAATTGTTTGTGATTTACAGTAGTGTTCCCACGAGAATTAATACAACTACTCAAATAAGCTCGATCGCGATGGTGGAATATAGTATAAAATCCGATATCTGCCAATTGTTTTGTCTCGGCTTTTTCTAACACCTCACCAGGAATAGCTACTTGATGTTCTAGAGTACCAGGTACATTTCCCCTAGTTCCTACTAAGTAAAACATCTCCACCTTCAAAGCAAGATTATCTTTGCCATAAGTATAATTTTTAGCCGATGCGACTATTTCTTCCCGTTCTTTTTTTTCTGCTTTACTCTCAACAACAGACTCAGTGTCTAATAATTGCCAAGATTTGAGGGGAATGCGATCGGGAAAGTTGAAAGAAGATACCTGACGATTACCTACTGTTGGCTCAATTATAGAATAAGCAGTCGCCAAACAAAATCCAATGCAAATTAACCCCAGAAAATTATTACGATACTTAATTTTAGTCATATGTTTTGTATTGAGGAGTTCATACTGCTTGCCTAAATGATTGCTACAGATAGGAAGTCAGAAATCGTGATGTCAGTCGTCAGAAATTTCGAGAATTCTCTTTTGAAGATTTAACTGTTTTTACTAAAATTCTAATATCTCGTCTATTTCTTGTAAAAGAGAAGAAAATAACCTTTTTGGGATTATTTTACTTTGAATAAATATCTCAATCCAGTATTCAGTTTCTCTTGCTTTTTTCAAGGCTATTTCATATTTGTTAATATAGTCTTTCTTCGATTGCACCGAGATAGCTTCTTTACAATTTGCGCCAATCGAAGTATAAAAACGCAGAAATTGTTTAGCTAAAACTACTGCGGGGTAATTAAAATTTTTGTTATTTATCATTCTAGAATAGGCTTCGATCGACCTGAACGCAAAAAGTTTAGTTCGCTCTTGGATTGTAATGTTATTATTAGTCATAGTTAAGAAGTAATGTGGTTATTACTATCTTAACTTTTCAGAGGTAATTCAATATTTACCTCTGACTTCTTACTTCTTACTTCTGACTTTTTCATTAGTAGCAATTTAAAGGGAAATTGGTATCAGAATTTAGGAGATGTGCCTTTTTGGAGGGCGTGTCGCCTGGGGTTGCCCCAGGCGTTTATATCGCCCGTCCAGACAATCAAATCTCGAAAACTTTTAGCTGGCTCTCTCTTGATACCAAACTCCTGCAACTACTGAACTCCCGAACTACTAAATTCTGACTTATTACCAAAATCGAAAAGCTCATACTTTTTAAGCATTGATTGACAAAAGACAGAGAAAATAACAATAGCTAGAGTTGAAAAAATCTGCGAACCATTAGAACCGTGCCAATAATCAAATTTAGCTTCTTCTGGTAATAGCAAAGTCAAAATACAAACTCGAATAACTCCCAAGCCAAAACCAATTCCAAAAGATGTTAATGGTATTAAAATACGTTCTTTTTTGGGTAGAGGAAAAAACGCAATTAATAATAGGGACATTCTCAACATTAAAATAATCATCGGTAGTCCCGCACAAGGATAATCTACCACCGCAGTAAAATTGCCTATATCGGGTAAATGCAGCAATACCTGATTGCTTTGACTGGCTACATTAAACCCAACATAATGTAACAAAAAACTAGCAAATTTAGCATTGACAACTGTAATATGAATTGATTTATCAATGATAGTCCCGATAACTCCTTCAGGAAAAAATAAAAACCAAGCAAAAAATAATTCTCGCCAATATTGTCGTAAACCTATAAAACCAGAAGCAATTAAAGCCAAGCCAAAAGTAAGAAAAAATGGAATTACAGAAATCAAACTAGATTCAAAATAAAAAAGCGAAAAACTTTTAGTTAGCACTAAGCAAATTAAAACTAAACCAAAACAACTAGAAAATAATTCACTTTTCAATTTAAGCTGATTTCTCTGTTGCCAAAGTAACCAAAGGATAGCAGCCCAAAACAAAGTTTCTGTAGACAATCTATCTAAATTGGAAGTAGTTTTCCAGACTAAATTAAGATATAAAACAGCAAAACTAATCAGACTAGAAAACAACCAGAATTTATCACTTTTTTGCCATAGTTTCATTACTGGTACAAATTATAAGAGTTCAGTTTATATTACTTAAATTTCTCAGTTTTGAGAAAGGGCTACATTCGATTTTTTAAATGCAGCCTGTAGTTTACACCTTGTCTATACACGACCCGTAAACTTATCACATACGCTAGTGTTTCACTGAAAAATTCTCAATTGCTTTATAATAGTGCGTTAATTATGACAAAACTAAAACTCATAGGAAAAGGGAAATATATTCACTTTTCCTGTGTAGCTACTATATAAGAAACAATTTTAGTTAATCTTTTCAGCAATAACGATAACGTCAGTCAAAGGTCTAGTTCTTTATACTGATATATTTAGAAATTTATCTCGGCTTTTTTCCCAAACTTACTGCGAAGTTTGAGTGCGCCAAGAAGAGTTCCAGATAGAATTAGACCTAAGCCAGGAGAGAACTCAAAAGGAACAGATGCTATAGCTGGACCATCAATAAAATCGCCAGCAATAGGATTACCGCCAGAATCTAAAAAATCCCAATTAACCTGATCGGGTTGAGAGGTAGACTCAATAGTGAAAGTAGGAAGTGTCAGAGTTCCGCTAGGAGCTATACCACCAGTGGCAGTAAAAATAGCAGTACTATCAGTAGTGCTAGTAGCTTCAAAAAATAATGAAGCGAAATCAGAAACTGAGTTGCTTATGACTCCAGTCATGCCAGAAAACTCTAAAGTATAGCCCGGATCAACTGACTCTTGACCAAAGACTTCCAGTTCGTAGGTGTAGTTATCACCAACTTTATTTAAGAAATTAAGAGCAATAGCATTGGCAGACTGTTGAATACTAGCTAAACCGCAAGTGGCAATACCCGCAGCAACTAGTAAACTTTTTGTAGATAGAAATTTGTGCTTAGACAGCATATTCATCAATCCTTAATAGTTTGGACTTACACATTATATTTCATTAAAAAAAAACCGCAAATAGTCAAACTTAACTAATAAGTATATATATTAAAGTGAATAAGTTGGATTACTAAATGATTAGGAGAAATGAGTAAGAAAATACACTGAAGACAAAAAACTTTTATGTAGATATAAAGATTATGGGTTTGATCTCGTATATTAATCCAGATTAGATTAGATAAAATCCATATTTATCTATTTATCTAGTTCGTATCGACTCATTTAAGATTAAGTAAACATTGGTATCTCCTCAATGATCTTAAGTAAATTATCTTCTAAAAAGCATAAGTCTAGAAGACAGAACTCTAGAAATCAGAGAATAATTCAAGTAGCCATAGAAAAACTAGAAAAAACCAGCAAAATGCTTCCTACTGTTGGTTATTTTATTCTAGGCTTAACATTTCTAGATTATATATTTTTGTTAATTCCGCCTCATTTTCTCAATCCTACTTGGGAAATTAATGTTATCGGTCATTTGACGGAAAATGTTTGGGCTCCGTTATTGGGATTCTCCTTAGTATTTATACGCAGAGAAAATAGTTTTAAAACTTCGGAATTAAGACTTTTATCCTGGCTATCGCGCTTCATAATATTAATAGCAATAATCTATTTCTTAGCTGCACCTCTTCTTATTTCTAATACTATTAAAATTCAGCAAAAGAACTTCTCTGAATTAAAATCAAAACTAGAAATACAAAAAAGCCAGGTAGAGCAGTTCAAACAAAAATTAAGTCAAGTTCCTGAAGAACAACTAGCTAATTATTTGAGACAACAACAAGCTCAAGCTCCCTCTGTTACAGAGAATGATGATTCTGGTACGCCATTAGAACAAGCTTATAGTAAAATCGATGAAGAAGAAATAAAGAGTGCCGAACAAATTAAAAAAGCTTATACAAGGCAGAAACTTAGCTTAATGAAACGAAGTCTTAAATGGTTTATAGGAACAATATTTTCGGGCGTAATATTTCTTCTTTTCTGGAGACATACTGAATGGGCGAGAAAGACATTAACTAATTAATTATTTAAACGAAATTAATGATGTAGTTTGGTAAATAGCTATCAGCCCTTCGGGTTCGGGCGCGTTCCCAAACGGCTTGAGAAGCCGTGGGGTCGCCCTCACTATCAGCTATTAGCTATTAGCTTTTTTTTCTACTCTCTAGGCTGAGAATAGTTCATTTTACTATGTGTGTAATTAGCAAATTATCGTGAAAAAGTTCCTATTATTGGGGGCTTTTTTTGGATAAGATCAAATGCTTAAAAATAATACACATAAACAGTTTTAATTTTAACGAGATACAGTTAACATATTGATTTTTTCGATTTTAATAGCGACACATCCAGTAAGGACGTTTCGCGAAACGCCCCTACCCAAGAATCATCTGTTGCAAACATTCTTTGATTTGGTATCACTACAGATTATTCTCTATTAACTCTTAAATCAGAGCTATTTACGTATAAATAAGGCAAAGAAAAACTAATATTAATTTTTGTTTTCAAGCTCTTAAGTAAAAATATTATTGTTCAATTTAAAAAGCTTTTTTTTCTCTGTAAAACTAACCAAATTTATCCGTAAAACTAACCATTTTTACTCTTTAAAGTTGAGGATAGATAATATTGCAGAGTATAACAGCAAAGTACTAGTAAATAAAATTTGCAAGCAATTAAGTAAGTACCCAATTATCGCAATAAATTTATGCGTATAGTAAAGATTACTTGCTCGACTTTGGTTTTATTTTCAATGTCGGGGCCAAGTGCATTAGCAAATAATACTTCTGAAGATAGCGATCGAGCGGTTGCTTGGACTACCGATGCTGCTTCTTTAACTACTGTAGTTGCTCAAACTAATTCAGAATCTTCTCAGACTGACACTATAGATGTTAGTAGTTCTTGGTCTGAACCTGAATCTGTCGATCGAAAGAAAGTTCGCAATGTACTCGAAGAACTAGAAAGAATTGGCAATCTTAACTTTAGTCCCAATCGAGGTACGCCAGCAATTACGATCTCTAATCCCTATGGTTTTGGTGGGGATGGGGGTCAATTTTTTATGGGTGCTGGTTTTGCTTCTGATACTAGGTTTAAAAACTCTCTTGACAGAGATGGTGGGATGGGGTTTGGTGTGGCATTAGGCAATGCCCGTAAAGCAGTTGGTCTAGAATTAACCTATACCATGGTCAGCTTTGGTTTGAATAATCGAGATTTTGGTACTGGTGGTTTTAGTGCTAAAGTACACCGCCAGATTGATAATAGTACTTCTGTGGCGTTGGGCTATAGCGGTTTTCTCAACCTTGGAGATGACAATGATTTTGAAGACACGATTTATGGAGTTGCCACTAAAATTTTTCGTACCAGAGAAAAACTTGATTCTGCTTTTAGTCGAGTTGCTGTCTCTGTTGGTTTGGGTAATGGTATTTATCGTACTTGGGAAGCAGTCCAAGATGACAAAGAACAGATTAACGTATTTGGTAGTTTAGCTTTTCGTGTCGCCCAACCTGTAAGCTTTATCACTGAATGGACCGGAAATGATTTAGCTTTAGGATTATCCGTTGCTCCTTTCAAAAATATTCCCTTAACTCTTACTCCCGCACTAAGAGATGTTGCTGGAGGTGATGACAGTATCCATTTTGCCTTAGGAGTCGGCGTAGGATTTCCTTTTTAATGTTGTGAGTTGGAGAATTCAAAATGTCTACTAAAAACCAAATTTTGATGGGTCTGATTTTGGCTACTATGAGCAAAGTAATGATGATTACTCCTGCTAATGCTTCGCCTGATATGACGCCCCCGTCATCTCCCCCAGAAACTGATAATTTTGTACCTGATGATTTTAATTTCTCTTCTAATTCAATTGTTGGAGGTATTGCCATTCCTCCAGAAATGAGTCTTCCTACTGGTGCTGCTGATGGTAGTAGTGTTTCTGGAGAGGGAACTATGACCCTTGCAGATATTGCTGATTATTATGCGAAAAATATCGATCGATCTTTAAATGATTTAGCTACTGAAGATGTAGCGCAAAAACCCCGACGCATTGTCAGAAGAAGAAGTGCTGTTTGTCCTAATCCAAAAATTTCTCGTTCTTCCGAAAAATTAGACGATCTTTTAAACCAATCCGAACAGTTTATCGAGCAAGTCAACCAAATTAAGCCAGAAAATCGTATTTGGTAGGAGGAAAATTACATGAGCGTGAAAAATTGGGGTATGGCGATCGCCACTACAGGATTTTTGTTAAGTTTGGGTCAGACTAGTCAAGCTCGACCTGCATTAACTGATGATGGTCTTCAGTTTAGTGAAGATACCATCGTTGAATTTGAATTTATCAAATCTCACGGAGCGTATCGATCGACTTTTGGAGTCATCGATCTAGATTCTTGTCAAAGTAGCTTTGGTAGTATCGATCTAAATACTTGTCAAAGAACTCCTTTACTTGTGGAAGATAAACCTTCTGACTTCCCCGAAACTGTATATCGTAATTCTACTTACATAGATAATTCTGATTCCAATAAAAACCAAGATTTTTTGGGTACACCTGGGAATGCCGTGTCTCAGCCGATGGTTGAGTTTCTATTCAAGGCAGGAAAACGCTATGCTTTTTATCTAGAATCGTCTTTTGAGGGAATGCCAGCAGGAATCAAATATTCCACTGCTATCTATAATCCTAAAAATAGTAAACAAGCTTTGTTTGTAGATACTCCTAATCCCGAGTTTTTACAAGCTAGACGCAGAAATACCCCCGATATTCAAATTAGTCCAGAACTAGAAGCAGAATTGGGTCAATTAATTAATGGTGGCATTGTCATTCGTTGGGATGATACTGGTTCATTGTTAGTTTCTGAAGAACAAAAAGACTTTGACTTTGATGATTTTATTATTGGTGTTGGTGGTGAATTAGATTGTTATTAGTTAACATCAGTTCGTGCTTTTGAAAATTTATCGCTCGCTGACCATTTTTTGAATTCAAAATTCAGAATTCAGAATTCAAAATTTAAAAGAGGTAATTTTTAATTGATTGATTCAGGTTAATTTTTAATTTTTAATTGATAATTTTGAATTGGAGCGAAGCGACTTGACGGTAAAATTACAACTAGCAACTGTATTCAGATTAGACATAATTGCACCATCTGCTTGCATCTGCATCAATATCGAGAGTGGTAAGTTATTTGCTTCTACATTATTATCTACTAGAGAAACAGTTCCTTTTTTTGGAGTAGGATTACTCAATCTCCATCTAAAGGTTTTCAGCGCATCCCATGTAGCTGTTTTTGTTTGAGGATCGATCGATTTGACACCAACTAAATGAGTAACAAATTCAATAGATTCTCCTGATTTTAATCTGTAGTCTGCTGGTGCATCCTCAAAAATAAGCTCATATTCTTTAGTGACTTTAGGACTATGGTAATGATGTCTAAAACTACAGCGATCGCATTGTACGACATCCCAATAAAAAGGAAAGTCATCTGCACCATCGTAATAGTAACCTCCTTGTGGTGGATCGTTATAGGGTGTGGCTAAGATGCGACCAGATTTATCTGCTATACCATGAGGATCTTTTTCCACATAACTAACCCAATTGAAGTGATTGTAACCCATGGTAGAAGCTAATGTTTTCAGTCTAATTTTTTTGTTTAATACTTTTTGAGGTGAAAATTTGGCAACAATTCTAGAGCCTTTTGTTTCTAGAGTTATTGCTTTGTGATAATCGAAACTATTTGCTTTTACTTGAGACTCATTTAAGCTTTTACCAGTATTAATTTCCTTAGTAGAATTAAGGCACTCTTTTTGACGATCGAGGTTTTTGGTTGCCGATAATAAAGGTTCTGTTGACAGGGAAATACCCGACAAACAGAGACTTACTATTGCAGAAAGAGTTGCTTTGGTAAATTTCATGATGAGTTTTGCTAGAAATTGGCTTGAAAAATTATTTCCGTGTAGCAATTAGGGGTTAACTACTAGGTACTTGTTTGGTTTGCTTTAAAAACTATTATGACAAGTAATTATACGTAAGTTAATCCACAGAAGCAAATTTCACCTTATCTACACAAAACTCTGCTGTTTCCACAAAGATATTATTAATTTTTCACCAGCAGACGGAAAAGTTAAATTCGCTATTTGTAGTAAGTAGTTTATTTTACTTAGGTAATTTAATTTCGATCTACAAATATCAAAAAAAGAAAAAATACTGATATTTATAAAGTAAATTTGGGAAATATAGATCGAAGTCATTTGAACTATGTAGTTAAATTAATTAGGTAATAACCGCAATGTTAAAACTCTCTGATTTATGGTTAATTAAAGCCAAGGATTTTTTCTTAACAAATACTGGCAATCGACAGGTGGAAAATAACAGTTATAATAAAAATTCGCGGATTAAAATTATTACTCAGTTTTATCCCCCAGACTTTGCAGCAACTGGTCAGTTAATTCAAGAATTATCAGAACAATTAAGCTTCCAGGGAATAAAAGTTGATGTATTCACGGGTCAGCCAGGCTATGCTTTTACTCGCGATCGCGCACCAGCAGAAGAAACTATTAATAACTTAAATATTAAGCGATCGCGTCTGACTCAATTATGGTCAAAACGAATTCGTGGCAAGGCTTTTAATGGCGTAATCTTTTGCCTTAGGGCAGGATTGCATTTATGCCGTCATCGAGATAAAAATACAGTATTATTACTCACAACTGCACCACCATTTTTATCAGTTATCGGCTATCTTGCTAATCTTTGTTTTGGTTTACCTTATGTTTGTTTGATTTACGATCTATATCCCGATGCTGTAACAGAATTAAAAGTATTATCGCGGGAGCATCCTATTACGAAAATTTGGGATAAGCTCAATGCTTTAATCTGGGGAAAAGCACAAAATATAATTGTCCTTAGCTCGACAATGAAAGAAAGAATTATTAACAAACATCCTCAAGTTGGCGATAAAATTTCCGTGATTCACAATTGGGCAGATTCTAATTGGATTCAACCTATTTCTAAACAAGAAAACTGGTTTGTTCGACAACATAAACTAGAAAAAAAATTCACAGTACTCTATTCGGGAAATTTAGGACGCTGTCATGATGCAGAAACGATCGTATCTGCGATCGAACTTTTAAAAGACGATCCAATTCAGTTTGTCTTTATTGGTGCAGGTGCAAAACAAGCAAATTGTATCGAGCAACTAAATAATCTTGGTTTACACAAAAATTGTCTGTTCTTACCTTACCAGGATCGAGAAAACTTACCCTATTCTCTAACTGCCTGCGATCTAGCTTTTGTCAGTATTGCTCCTGGTTTAGAAGGAGTAGTTGCCCCCAGTAAACTCTATGGCATTATGGCAGCAGGAAGATCGATCGCTGCCGTTTGCGATCCCCAATCTTATTTACGTAAATTGATTACTAGTGCAGCTTGCGGAGCTTGCTTTGCTCACAAGGATAGTCAGGGATTGGCTAATTTTATCCGTTCTTTAGCTGCTAATCCTACTCTTGCTGCAAATATGGGTCAATCGGGACGCAAATATCTAGAACAGCATTTTACGCCAGAAATTATTACCCAACAATATAAACAAGTCTTGTATTCAGAAACGGTAATCATTAAAGAGAAGTTCGAGAGTTCAGACTTAGAAAAAAATAGTAATTCGCCCCTACGGAGTTCGGGATTTTAGAAGTGCAGCAGGGAGGCAATCTCGAAAGTTTAAGCAGTCAAGATTAGTGCGCTACCAGCCAAATGAGCGACGAGCGCACAAATTACAAATCCAAAATTGTCCTCGCAATATTAAAATAAATCAAGACACCTAAAACATCCACGGCAGTAGTGATAAAAGGAGCAGACATTAAAGCAGGATCGAGTCCAAAAGAGCGAAATAGAAAAGGGAGAGCAGATCCAGCCACAGAAGCAAGAAGGGCGATCGCGATTAAACTAACACCAACCGAGATCGCTACAGATAAGTTTCCTTGTAACCAATAAGCCCAAAATGTTGCCATAGCACCTAAAATCCCACCCAAGAGAATTCCTGCTAGAGCTTCCCGAAAAACTACTTTTCCAGGCCCCATATCGGTAATTGCTTCGGTATTTAAGCCTCTAATAACCACGGTAGAAGATTGCGCCCCTACATTACCCCCCGTACCCGTCAACAGAGGGATAAACGCGGTTAAAATAACTGCTTGCTGTAAAAGGCTTTCCTGAGATTGAATAATCTTACCAGTGACAGTATTAGTTAAGAGTAAGACAAATAACCACAATACCCTTTTTCGGGCAACAGTAATTAAATTAGTTTGGAAATAATTATCCTTATCAGATTGTACGCCCCCCAAAGCATAAATATCTTCGGTTGCTTCTTGTTCTAAAATATCAATGACATCATCTACAGTAACGACTCCTACCAAACGATTTTCGCGATCGACAATAGGAACTGCCAGTAAATCATAGCGTTGAATTGTACGGGCTACTTCTTCTTGATCTGCATCGGTATGAACCGAAACAACATCACGAGTCATAATCTCGCTTAGGGGAGTTTCTGGCGCAGAAATCACTAAATCTCTTAAAGAGACAATTCCTTTGAGATGGCGCGAAGCATCTGTGACATATAAGTAATAGATAATTTCTGAAGCATTGGCTAAACTCCGAATTCGCTCTAGAGTTTGGCTCACCGTTAACGTCTCTTTCAAAGAAATATACTCGGGGGTCATGATCCGCCCTGCCGTATCTTCTTCGTAGCCTAAAAGTAATGCGGTACTCTGACGTTCACCCGGACTGAGTTGTGCTAAAAGACGGCGAACTATTTTAGCGGGTAGTTCATCAAATAATTTAGCGCGATCGTCGGGGGACATTTTATCGACAATATCGAGTACTTCCTGGCGTTTAAATTCTTGAATGAGAGCCTGTTGAATTGCCGAATCTAAATATTCATAAACTTCGATCGCTTCTGTTTTAGAGAGTAAACGAAAAGCAATAACTTGCATAGATTCTGGCAACCCTTCGATGGCTTCGGCGATATCTACAGGTTGTACGGGAACTAAAAGAGCTTTTGCTCCTTCTAAATTACCTTGTTCTAGCAAGATTTCTAATTGGGTACGAACTAGCTGACGTAGTTCACTATGTTTAACTCCATCCGCAGTCATAAACCTCCCCTTGCTTAGCGTAATTGTTTTTTTTGTTATCTAGTTAACTAAATTGTTGTCCAAATTTGTATTTTTTAACATTGTCTTCTATCTTGACATTCTTTGTTAACTTAATGCTGTGATAGTCTACTAGAAAAGGAGATTTTTTGTCGGTACAGCATTTGGTTCAATTATGTTAATGTTCATTCTGCATTCTTTGGTTGACAAGGTTGTTTCCGCATTACTTATCTCAAGTTTTTTTGGCTGATTTAGGAGATAACTTATGTCAATCTATGTGGGTAACATCCCTTACGAGGTTAGTAAAGATGACCTCTCTAACGTTTTTGCCGAATATGGCACTGTTAAAAGAGTTTATTTACCATTAGATCGTGAGACTGGACGTGCGCGTGGCTTCGGTTTCGTAGAAATGGAAAATGAAGCAGATGAAGATACTGCTATCGAAACCTTGGATGGTGCTGAATGGATGGGTAGAACCTTACGAGTTAACAAAGCTAAACCGAGGGAAAATAGTAATTCTGGCGATAGTCGTCGTAATAACCGTTTTTCCCGTAGCTATTAATTAAGGACTTAGACTCTAGACCCTATAGTAAGATGGGCATTGCCCATCTTACAAATCAAGTACTTCTAAAACAGCTTTAGGAGATAGTTTATTTTTAAACCAAATTAGACGATTTGGTAACTCGGTAAACTTAACTCCAGCCTTCTCTAAATTTAGTCTTTCCGATACAGCTAAAATCAGATTGTCTACATCAGCATTGCGGACTTGATAAAATTTTTTTTTAAGATATTCTGGTCGCCAATAACCGACAATTTCTAATAAAAAATCTCTACCATCTGGATGAACCAACCGAAAATCGGGAATCATTACGCTACCAGGAAGAGGTACTAAATCTACTTCTCTTTCTAATCGCCATTCTGTTTTGGTTTTTGCCCAACTTTTAGCAAAAGAAGTTTCCAACATACTATCGTAAGGTTTGCCAGGGGGATAATGAGTGACTAATAAAGAGCGATCGCTAGTTAAACTAAAGCTACCAGTTTTGATCCCCCCAGAGTAGGCATCGCGAGTTTGTAATTTGGCTTGTAAACTCCACTTGCTAACGTGGAGTAAGGCGGGTAACAGCTTAGCTAAAGCTAAACCATAACGAGTACTGGGTTTAAATAAACTAGTAGGGCCATCGATGGTAATAGTAAATCCCGTATCCGCATCGCCTTCGATATATGCCATTAACTGAAATAATTTGAGATAGCGAAATAGTAATTTGTATTCCCCAGGATCATTGCGATGGGCATTAATAATTACATGACTGGCACGATAAAAAATTCCCTGAACTTGAGATAGATTATAGCGATGAATCAAAGCTTCATCTACTGGGGGATCGAACTGAGTTAAGATGCGATTTTCTTGCAAGTCGGCATAAAGTCCCGTTTCTATTTCTTGAGGAGATACCTTACGTTTCAATTCTGTAGTAAGATTATGGGCGATCGCCTCCAAAGTTTGGCTAAGATGTAAAGGAATAGTTTTCTGTTTGGCTGCTTCAGCAAATACTCGATAGCGTAATGCTTGGGGTTCGAGAGGACTAATCACTTCAAAGGTTGAGAAATGATTGCGTAAAAGATGGGCTAATCCTCTTTTAACACGGTAGTCGGGGCTATCTCCTTCTAATTTGGCTAACTGTTCGTTTAATTCTCCCTGAGTTTTACCTACATATTCTTGAAAACAATTAATTCCCTCAGTAGCTAAAGCAAGAGTTCTGTTATCAATCGCTAACTTTTTTGGGACTAAAGTATTGCCATTATAACGATAAATTAATAGATCCGAAGGTAGCATATTTTTCGATTATTTACGGTTTTGGGAGTACTGGCCATTTTCCAGACAAAATTAAATTAAGAAGCTAACTGCTAAAAACTAGTTTAAGATTTAGCTATTTTGCTGATTGTCAATTTTGCCAAAAACAGACTTAAATTTAAGATATACAAGAAATGCAGCCCATGGTGACTAAAATGTATAGACCCTTAGAATGTCGTCCAGATAGCTATCAAGAATGGTATCAGCAAGGTAATAGTTTATGGGAGGAAGGTTGTTACACAGAAGCAATAGCTAGTTATGATAAAGCGATCGAATATCATCCCCGCAGTTATTGGGCATGGTATCAAAAAGGCGCAGCCTTAGAAAAATTAGCCTGCTATCATGAAGCTATCCAACATTATGACCAAGCTGCACGGTTAGAACCTAATAATTACTGGGCATGGTATCAACAAGGTTGTATTTTAGCCACAGAACTAGGACAATATCAACGAGCGATCGAATGTTTTGCTAGAGCTTTAGACTATCATCCTCAAGATTATTGGAGTCTTTATCGTACGGCAGAAGCTTACCGTCAACTTCAAGATTACGAGCGAGCAATTGAATTTTACCATCGGGCTTTAGAATTGCGTCCCCAGGACTACTGGTCTTGGTATCGTCAAGGAGAAACCTGGCAACAACAGCAAAAATGGTCGGCAGCGATAGATAGTTACGACCGTGCTTTGAAAATTAAACCTAATGACTATTGGGCATGGTCTCAAAAAGGACTAATTCAGCAAGAATTAGGCAATTTTGCTAGGGCGATCGACTGTTATACTGAGGCTCTAGCTACAGAAACAGAATCTGCTATAGGTTGGTATCGACAAGCCTGTTGCTATGCCAAACTAAATAAATATAATTGGGCAGTTACTAGTTTAGAAAAAGCGATCGATCTCGATCCCGAAAAATATCTAGAGTTAGCTTCTTCTGAAGCAATTTGGTCAGAATATAGAAACCATCCAGGGTTTATTTCTTTAATCGAGAATAAAAAAGCTAAGTTGATGCTTGAGGATTGATTGTTAATGGTTAATGGTTAATTAGAATAAAGATAATCAGCCCCAGGACAACCATGGATTTCTATGTAATCTGCTAATTGTTCGGGAAAACTTGTATTGGCAAAACTGTTAACCCAACGAGAAAACCAAGGTTTTGACTCTTTATCTTGGTAATATTGTTCGGGTAGGGAGCAAAGTATTGCTACTGCTTCAAGCAATTTATTTTCTTGATTAGCTTTAATTTCTATGGCGTAAGTGTATTTTACTTCATATAAAGTTTGTCTGCACTTTTCATTGCCAAAGCCTCCGAGAGGACTGTTAAAATCTTGGAGAAGAGTCATGATTTCGCTTAACTTAGCTTCATTACGCACAAATATGGCTTCTTCTGCTTGTTTAATTAATTGATGGTCACAACTAATAAAGTCATCGGAGACAGGAGGATTAGGTGATTTTTTAAAAACTTGTACCAAAGCAATAGTTGTTACAATTGTTCCCAATATCAAAGCTATAGATAACTGAATAATTGAATTTTTCCTGTTTACTCGATCGCCTTGAGATATATTAAAATTTGTAAACTTAGAAGCTAAATTTTCCGAGGGGAGGGACTCTTCATTTTCTAATTTTGCCATCTCCAAACGGGGAATACTTAGCTCATCTTCCCAGACACCGCTAATAGAGTCATCTAAACTATGATTATTTTCTTCGAGAGAATTTAAGTTTGGTTCTGATAAACTATCCTCAGGCAGAACTAAAGTATCTTTACGAGCAGTATCTGGATTGATATATTTATAATATTCTCCAGGAAGAAAATTTTGGGTTTCATCTTCAGGATAGCGTTGCTTTTTTTGACTTTTGCCATAAAAATAATCACAAGCTATTTCTTCTAAATTGGTACTACTATCAATTTGCCAATTTTCTAAACAAACTCCAGTAAAAATTGAATTTTTAAAGTTCGTAGATAATGCGCTGCTATTACTTAAATCAGCGTTAGTTAAATTAGCATCAATCAAATCCGCATTACTTAAGTCAGCTTCTTTTAGTTCCGCTTCGCTCAAGTCCGAACCACTAAGATTGGCATCAACTAAAATAGCTCGATCGAGATTAGCTCCTTTTAAATAAGCACATCTCAAATTAGCTCCCTGAAAATCCACTCCACTTAAATTGATTTGGCTGAGATTAGCTCCACTTAAATTTAAATTGCTTAAGTTAGCATCACTAAAATCTAACTCGATTTCGCTATTTTCTTGTCGCCAAGAATTCCAGTCATTTACATCTTGTTTGAGTAAAATAAGATGTCTTCTCTTCGTCATCTTTGCTTATTTTCTTATAATCTTAATCTCAATGAAATAACATTTTCTCTGGTTTAAATGAGAATAAACTGAATCTTTAGTAAAAATTTATTGGTAATCTAAACATTTTAGCCAAACAAACTAGCGATCGCCTTACCCATATTTTCTGGTTGCATTGCCTCGGTTGCAGCAGTAGGTTCATAACCACAATGCACCATACAATCGGCGCATTTAGGATTACCGCTAGCTTTACCATAAGCATTCCAATTAGTTTTAGCTAGTAGTTCTTGATAGCTGGAGTAGTAGCCTTCATTAAGTAGATAACATGGTTTTTGCCAGCCTAAAACACTATAACTAGGACTACCCCAAGGAGTACAATCAAAGTCTTTTTCTCCCATCAAAAACTCTAAAAATAAGGGATTATGATTGAAATTCCAATTTTTCCGTCCCGATTTCCAGGGAGATAAAATTTCTTTAAATAAAGCTTTGGTTTGTTCTCTTTTGAGGAAATCGTCTTGAACGGGAGCCCATTCGTAGCTGTAACCAGGAGAAATCATCATACCATCAAGGTTGAGACTTTCTAAGAAATCGAAAAATTCCTGCATTTGTTGGGGATCGGCATCTTGAAAAACTGTAGTATTGGTAGTTACTCGAAAGCCTTTTTGTTTAGCAGTTTTAATCGCAGCTACAGCTTTATCGAATACACCCGCTCGATCGACACATTTGTCATGTTGTTCTCTCAACCCATCTAAATGGACACTAAAAGTTAGATAGGGAGAAGGTACAAACTTATCTAGACTTTTTTCTAGTAATAAACCATTAGTACAAAGATAGACAAATTTTTTCCTAGCTACTAAACCTTTAACGATTTCATCTATTTGGGGATGTAACAAAGGCTCTCCCCCTGGAATCGACACAACAGGCGCACCGCATTCTTCTACGGCTGCAAAACATTCTTCTGGCGTTAAATGTTGTTTGAGAATTTCTGCGGGATGTTGTATTTTACCACAACCAGAACAAGCCAGATTGCAACGGAACAAGGGTTCTAGCATTAATACTAAAGGAAAACGTTTGCGCCCTAGCAGACGTTGAGTAACTAGATATTTACCTACAGCTAGGGCTTGTTGTAATTGAATTGCCATATTTATCCTCTCACCAATACCTCATGTGAGATATTGTAATGAGATTTGTGCGAGTAGTTCAAAAAAGTTATGTTTTCTAGACAAGCGAAGCGACTTGACGAAGGAAGAAGACATAAATTACAAGGGGATTCTCAGACTGCTCCCAATTTACAGAAAAAACTTCATTTCCTCCTCGATCTGGAAATAACTTATTTTTTAAGTCGATCGATTAAGCTTGTGATGAATAACCGATCGCAATTATTTTTAATCAAAAAGGCAAAATTCTATGAACACGACTTTGATTCCCATAATCCTTGCTGGCGGTAAAGGAGAGCGTTTTTGGCCCGTCAGCCGAAAAACAAGACCAAAACAATTTTTATGTCTAGACGGTAGTGGCAGAAGTTTACTACAGGCAACTGCCGATCGACTTTTAGAATTAGCAGGAGGTTGGGATAAGTTGTGGGTGATTACTTCTGCCATAATTGCCGATGGCGTAAAAGAACAATTACCCGAATTACCTCATAGCAATATATTAATCGAACCAGAAGGAAAAGATACTGCCCCTGCTGTGGCTTGGGCTACTTTAGAAGTATCTAAACAACATGGTGAAGATGCAGTTGTGGGCTTTTTTCCTGCGGATCATTGGATTGGCGATACTCAAGCTTACGGGCAAACCCTGAAAGCTAGTGCCATGCTAGCAGCTAAAGAAAAAGCGATCATCACTTTAGGGATTAAACCAAATTATCCCGCTACTGGCTATGGTTATATCGAACAAGGAGAAACCAAAGGAGAGTTTGGTGGTTTACCAGTTTATCAAGTCAGTCGTTTTACCGAAAAACCCGATCGCGCTACGGCTCAATCTTTTATCGATACGGGTAAATTTAGCTGGAATAGTGGGATGTTTATTTTTAAGGCGGGAGTAGTGTTAGATGAATTAAAAACCTACGCCCCAGAAATTATTCAACCACTAATAGAGAAAGGTGAGTCTGCCTATTCCCAACTAGAGAAAAAAAGTATTGACTATGCCCTGATGGAAAAAACCCAATTAGCTTACGTGTTACCTGCTAATTTTGGTTGGGACGATCTCGGTGACTGGAATGGGGTAGAAAGATTACTCAAAGGAGATAAAGATAATGTAGAGTTAGCTACTCATGTCACTCAAGATACTAAAGGTGCGGTTGTTTACACGAGTGATGAAGATGAAGTTATTGTCACCATTGGCTTAGAAGATATCGTAATCGTGCGCGATCGCAATGTTACTTTAGTTGTCAATAAAGAGCGTACCCAAGATATCAAACAAATAGTTAAAGCTCTGCAACAAGACCCTAAATTGGAACATTTACTTTAAATTAGCAGCAGATTAATAGTAAGGGAGTTGTGCTAGACTCCCTCAATAGACAGGGTTAGACTCAGATTTACTCTCCTGGTTACTTAGTCGATCTGTCAAATAGCTCGCTTGCTCGCTGTGAATAGCTGTAAGCTGTAAGCTATAGAACTTAGAGCTTAGAGCTTATAGCTTGTAGCTTTGGTAAATCTAACTATTTAAACCCGCGTTCAAAATTTCTTCGCCCTCGATGTTGTGACATCATATTTGCTACTTCTTGGCGTTGTTCGGGAGTTAAAATTTCTCTAATTTCTAACATAGCCTCAAAACGATTATCGCCCAAGGTTTGAGATAGGCTTTGAATGGTCTGATGTTGTTGTCTGAGTCGATCTGAACTAGCATCACTGCTTAAAAGCGATCGCATTTCTTCTCGTGCTTGTTTTAATTCCCGATAATCTCGATCGTTAGCCGAAAGATACTCTTGGCGAATAGCTTTTATCTGTGTTGATTGCTCTTCAGTCAGGTCTAGTTGTTCGAGAAAGTTTAGCATTCCCTCACCTTGTCTAGCTCTTCGAGAAAACCTCTGTGCGATTTGATTATTGTCCGATAGTTGCAGGTTGTGGAGATTTAATGGTTCGGCATGAGTAGCGATAGGTAAAACTAAAAATAATGCTGCTCCTGCTGCCAAAGTACGGGAAATCATAAGTTGTAACTTCATTGCTAAATTGAACTTTTAATTACTTATATTTAAATCCTAAAAAATTGAACTATGCTCTTGCTTCGATCTAAATTCCTATATATTCTCGAACTTTGGTACTAATTATGTTTGGTACTTTAGGACTAAAGTTCGGGACAGAATTAATGACATCATATTAGGAATAGCTGAAAAATTATCTTCAAGTGAATTCTCTCAAGCTATGGCAAAAATGCTCTGGAAAAAACCGCCTTTTCGTTTGCTCCTGTACCTAGAATGGGTTTTACTTGGTTTTGTCTTTCTCACATCATTTTCTTTATTGTTGCACTCTCAACCCCATTACTTCAATCTTGCCTTCCCATCAAAATACTATTGGGGATTGACAATATCGAGTATAGCTATTTTAGGAGTTATCGGTTTGAGATTGCCCTATGGTTCTAGAGCGATCCAAATACTTTATATTGGTAGCAGTTTTGGTCTAAGTTGGATAGCAGTACTACTAGGAGGCAGAGGCGGAAGAATTTTTCCAATCTTACTTATCGTTGTAGTTATTCGTGCTTGTTTGTTATTTCCCTGGAACGGACGTATTTTTGTAGCGATCTTTAGTTATATTTCGTTTCTGGCGGTACAAGTAATCTCTTTTTTGAATATTCGCCCTTTCGGTATTCCTCTGGGTAGACTATCCCCTAGACTATTTCACCGTTTACCATCGGCAGAATTCAAAAATATCTTGATTAGTTTAACAATCAACTATGCACTCTGGTTTGGTTTTGTCTTAGTATTTGTACTATTGTTAGTAGGGGCAGTATTAGCAGAACATGAAAGCCAAAAAAAATTAGCTCTTGCCAATCATCGCCTACGTCAGTATGCTCTAAAGATAGAAAATCAAGCTACTCTACAAGAAAGAAATCGTATTGCTCGGGAAATTCATGATTCTGTAGGACATTCTCTAACTGCACAAAGCATACAACTAGAAAATACGGCTTTATTTTTAACTAAAGATCGAGAAAAAGCAGAATACCATTTGCAAAAAGCCAGACAACTAGGAAAAGATGCCCTTCAAAATGTGCGTCAGTCTGTTGCTAGCTTACGCCATTCTCCTCTCCAAGGTCGATCGCTTAAAATGGCCATAGAAGAACTTATAGAAGAGTTAAAACGGAATCTTGAAGTGGCGATCGCTTTCCAGTTTAATCTATCAACATCACTATCGAAAGAAACTACCACCGCCATATATCGAATAGTGCAAGAGGCTTTAACTAATATTTCTAAACATAGTAATGCTACCGAGGTGCATCTTACCTTAACGGAGCAAAATAACTGGATTTATCTCAACATAAAAGATAATGGTAAGGGTTTCAATCTGGCTGAAAATACTACTGGTTTTGGTTTACAGGGAATGCGAGAACGAACAGAGGCTCTAGATGGTAAGTTGGAAATAATTAGTAAACCACAACAAGGATGTGAGATTAAAGTAAAAATTAGTAGTAGGGGGTTAGATAACTAATAAAACTAATAAATAACAACAATGATTAAAGTATTATTAGCTGACGATCAGAGTATTATTCGAGAAGGATTAGCTAGTTTACTATCAACTCAAGCCGATATTGAGATTGTTGGGGAGGCAGAAAACGGTAAAATAGCAGTCGATCGCTCTTTGGAATTAAAACCCGATGTAGTCTTGATGGATGTAAGAATGCCCGTGATGGATGGAGTAGCAGCAATTCGTCTTCTTGCTCGACAAGCTCCTCAAATTAAGGTTTTAGTATTGACTACTTTTGATGATGATGAGTATGTGATTCAAGCGATGAGTTATGGTGCAAAAGGATATTTACTAAAAGATACTCCTTCAGAAGAATTAGCTCAAGCAATTCGTGCTATACATCAAGGTTATACTCAGTTAGGGGCTGGATTATTGGAAAAAGTAATAGTAGCTATGCCTCATCCTGAGGTCAAAACTTCTCCAGAGTTAGAAACTCTAACCCCCAGAGAAAAAGAAGTATTACAGTTAATTGCTTCTGGTTATAATAATCGCGAAATTGCCCAACAACTTTATATTACAGAACGCACTGTTAAAAATCACGTCAATAGTATTTTACGCCGTCTTAATTTGCGCGATCGAACTCAAGCTGCTATTTTTGCTAATAATTATTTGCTAGGTAATATCAAGTTCGGATAATTTCTTTAAATACACTAATAGCTTAGGAACGAATTTGAAAAACTCGCTACGCAGCACACTCGCTACTTAACCAACTATTTTCCACTGTTCAACCGAACCTAGTATAAGTAGATGATAATCGCTAGAGCGAAAAGCGCAACACCTAAAAATCAACTCAGTCAGAACTAAACTTTTGAGAAATTTTACTAATTGCCCAACTAGAAAACGCTCCTAAAAATAAAATACCGATCGCGGGATTAAATAGAGGTTGCCATAATTTAAGCCATAAATCAAAACCGAGAGGAACACCGATCGAGCGTCCGATAACTCCAAGGGCAAACCAAGCAAAAGCAAAGATTACTAAAAAAACATCTGCTATTAAAATACGATTGAGCCAAGTAACAATTTGTTCTTTCATAATCAAAGATTTTTTTCTTTCCTTTCGCCTGTTCCCTACTGCCTTTTAACAAGTAGCTATTAGATAATCACTTTTTTTCTCAAATAACCAAAAAGACTAGCTAAAAGCCAGAGCTATTTCATTGTAAATTATAAAGTCAGCATATCAATAAACTAACTACCGCATAATAGGACTGCCATGATGGTTAACCAGATACCATTTTTGTGCCATTTTTTGAAAAAGATTGGTTGCGATCGATTGTGCTTTTAACGAACGTCCTCGGCTAGACTGTAATACGGTTTCGCCGACGACTACATAGGCAAGACTTCGATCGATTTCTACCTTGATAACTTCTATATCTATTTCCAACGAATCAGTATTTTTAAAAATAGATTCCCAAGAAGTTTCGATCGACTCCCATCCTTTTAGCACTCTCCCACCTGGGTGAATGCACAAACTGGTTGCACCTTGCCACCACAAAAGCCTCATGCTTTTAAGATCTCGATTGGAGAAAGCATGATAAAAGGCTTGATTTGCAGCTAAAACTGTCTCTTTATCTGATAAATCAGTCATAAAAAGATTGTACAATTGCTCTGTCTATTTAAGCTACTGCTTTTTGCTTAAATCGAATTCTTCGAGATAATAAGATTCATCGACTTCTACCAACCGCTTCTTACCTTTTTTCTGTTCCAAGGTTTTTTCAGAGTCTGGTGGTTGAGGATTATCGGGGTCATCCCCTCTCCTAAAATCATCACCACCACCGTTACTAGAATTAAATAATGAGAACAACCAAGCAAATAGCAGACCAAATAAATAGGCGATCGCTAAAAGGGTAATAATTCTGAATGCTATTAAAAACATAGTTTCTGACAATGTCCCTGCCAAGGGCAGGAGAAGCTCTTATATTTCAATTATAGAGTGGCATCTTTTAGATACAGACAAGATTGACTTAATTATTTATACTTACTACAGAAGAATTATTTTGAAGTTAAGTAAGATTAAAAATATAGAATAATTAATAATTAAATTTTTGTCGTGACTGGAAATACAGGACTTTTCAACCGCCGTTTCGCTTCTAATTTTATTCCCCTGCCTCCAGGGCAAGTACCAGCAGTAGGCTCGATCGCACCAGACTTCAGTTTGCCAATTATTGGAGGTAGCCAGAAGATACGGCTTTCAGACTACCAGGGAAAACAACCTGTAGTTTTGGCATTCACTCGGATCTTCACCGAAAAACTATTTTGCCCTTATTGTTATCCTCACATCCAAGACCTAAAGAAACGCTATCAAGAGTTTAAGGACAAAGGAGCAGAATTATTGATGATTACTAGTACCGACCCCGTTCAAAGTCAGCAGATTGTCGCTCGACTCAGCTTGCCCTATCCTTTCCTCTACGATCCAGAGTGCAGTATCTTTCGCCGTTATGGAGTCGGACAGGCTCTCGGCGCACCTTTACCCGCTCAGTTTATTGTAGACTCTGAAGGTAGAATTACCTTTCGACATCTATTTGCGTTTACAGATGGTAATGCAGAGACAGATACTATCCTCAGAGAGCTAGATAAGCTTGCGGGTAAATAATAACTTGCGGAAAAAACTCAAAGAGGAAAGAGATTTGCTAGAGAACGTTTATCAATCGCGAGTCGAGAAGGCAATTGAGACTCTTCATACCGAACTACCGAGTCTATTTGAAACCGATCTCTCCTACGATATTTATACCAAAGATATCTATTTTCGAGATCCAGTCAATACCTTCAAAGGCAAGTTCAACTACCGTATTATCTTTTGGACACTAAGATTTCACGGTAAACTCTTTTTTACTTCACTCTACTTTGACTTACACGATGTTAAGCAGACGGCAGCCGATACGATCCTGGCTAATTGAAACGCATCTCTTAAAAAACTAGGCTCTAAAGCTTTTGAATTAACCATGAGAAATTGTCCTTAGATATGGATTGAAGGTTGACAATTTGACGATCGATCCCACGCAGAAATTATGCAGTGATTTCCCCTTTAGTCCGAAGGCGCGAGGGAATATTCACCGAACGAGGAAACCCACGAGACTTGACTGTTACTAATAGCAATTAGCAACAAATAGATAGCAGTTTGTACCTTTCTAAATTAGAAGCTTAACTTTATCCAAGAATCGAGGTTTTTTTGGCGCGATTTTAAGATAAAAGAAAGAGAAAAGATCGTAAAAAAAGAGCTTAATATTACCAAACTTAAGCTCTTAAGAACTTAGATTTTTTTAAGTTATAAAAAACAATCCTTCTATATTAATTTCACGGTATAGGTTAGGATATTTACAATCCTGCTCCCAAATTTGCCAAGTTAATAGAGAGAAGCTTTTTTTCTAAAATCTTATCTGTTTCTTTCTCTACTAAGTATTACGGTAATACTCAAAGGATAAGAAATAGAAACTTTTTAGGGGTATATTAGTGCATTCTATAAATAAAGATACTAAACATCTAGAAATAAAACAGCTAATTACTATACAAATTAGAAACTATGATTGAGAGGATGTCTGAAAAGTTACCCCATTCTACGGTCGGGAGTAAACTACCCACCACCTATTAACTTACCTTCGGCTCGTTAATTAGAGATAATCCTTTCGACATTGATGGTGATAGTTAGATGCCTCTCGATCGAGTTACTACACTAAGGCGAGGAAAAAGAAATTTATTCTGCCAACTTTCTAAATCTGCTAAAGCGCGATCGCGATACTTGCCATAACGCTCTTTTTTATTCCGAATTCTGGTAGGTAATGGGGGCAAAATTCCAAAATTAGGAGGCATGGGTTGAAAACTCTTAGGGGAAGCGGAACTAATAAATTCAAATAATGCACCCATCATCGTCGTTGGCGGTATAGTTACCAATTCTTCACCTAACACTAATCTAGCAGCATTAATTCCAGCCAAACAGCCTCCCGCAGCAGCAGCAGTATACCCTTCTGTCCCTATCAATTGTCCCGCAGCAAATAGAGTAGGACGGGTTTTAAACTGTAAAGTAGGATTTAACAATTGGGGTGAGTTGATAAAAGTATTGCGGTGCATTACTCCCATCCGCACGAACTCAGCCTTTTCCAAGCCAGGAATGAGTCTAAATACTCGTTTTTGTTCTCCCCAACGCAAATTAGTTTGGAAACCTACCATATTCCATAATTGCCCTGCCTTATCTTCTTGGCGTAGCTGTACTACCGCATAAGGACGCTTATCTTTATTTTCTGGGGCGCGAAAATCTCCCAAACGAGAATCAAATAAACCGACGGGTTTTAAAGGGCCATAACGCATGGTGTCTTCTCCCCTTTGGGCTAATTCTTCGATGGGTAGACAACCTTCAAAGAATTTAGCTGTTTCTCGTTCAAACTCTTTTAATTCTGCTTGTTCGGCTTGAGATAATTCTTGCCAGAAGTGAAGATATTGTTCTTTATTAAACGGACAGTTAAGGTAAGCAGCTTCTCCCTTGTCGTAACGAGAAGCCAAGAAAGCAACTTCTCGAGCGATTGATTCTCCCACAATAATTGGACTCGCAGCATCAAAAAAGCTGAGGTACTCCATACCCGTAAAACGCTGTAAGTCTTCTGCTAAAGCAGGAGTAGTTAGAGGGCCAGTAGTCAGTACAACTATCCCATCTCTAGGAATTTCAGTTATTTCCCCTCTGTTTAACTCAATGAAAGGATGATTTGCTAAGGTCTCGGTTAATTCCCTACTAAATACGGCTCGATCGACTGCTAAAGCACCCCCCGCAGGTACAGAATGTTTATCCGCAGTACCAATAATAATCGAATTAAAACGGCGTAATTCTTCATGTAATAATCCCGCAGCGCGATCGCTGGACATTGCCCCAAAAGAGTTACTACAAACGAGTTCTGCTAATTCTGCTGTATGATGGGCGGGAGAAGTATGTACTGGACGCATTTCCCATAAGGTTACAGGTACTCCTGCCTGGGCAATTTGCCAAGCTGCTTCTGTCCCTGCTAAACCACCACCAATTACTTGTACTCTATTTTGGGTCATTTCCTTTAACATTTATCCTTTATCATTGGTTCGGCAGATCGTGCCAAAGCAAGCGCAACGCCAAAATAGCAAAACCAATAGCAGCGATCGCTTTGAGGAGTTTTTCGGGAAAAATTAGGGCAAAGCTTCCTCCTGCCAGTACCCCCAGAAAACTAGCTAAAATAAGAGCTACTGTCGAACCAAAAAAGACGGCACGAGGTTTGTGGGAACTTCCTCCCAAGGCGATCGCAGCTAATTGACTTTTATCACCAATTTCGGCTAAAAACACGGTAACAAAACTAATTCCCAATAATTGCCAATCCATAAGTATTAAATAATCCAGCTTAATTTACTATATCTCCTACTAACCAGGCAGTAATTACTAACAATAGTACAGCAACAGATATATCGAGAGTTTTCGGGGTTAGTTTCTTTGCTAACCAATAACCAATTAATACCCCTAACAAACTAGTAGCAACTAAAGCGATCGCAGCACCCAAAAAGACAATCCAAGGAGATTGAGATTCTGCACTCATCAACAAAGTTACTAACTGGGTTTTATCTCCCATCTCTGCTAAAAAAATAGTGATAAAAGTAGAGCTAAAAACTGCCCAAAAACTCCACTGTTTAAAGGTTTGTGCTTTTATATTTACTTCTGTTAATTCTAGATCGATTGGGTTATTATTTATCTTTTCTGTACTTTTCATTAATTAGTAGGTAAATCTAGATTTTAGTTTTTCGGTTTCGTCAATACTTTATTGTAAATTAATCTGAAGATAGGCAAAATTGCAGCTGTAATTAAAGTCAGCAACCAGAGAAATTGACAGATTTTGCTTTGAGATAAGATTCCTATTTCCCAAAGTGAAACGCATCTTATCGTCGAAATTTCTGCCAGAATTAGGTTTGAGTCCGACAAAAAAGTGTGATGTCACTTGTCATTGCTCTTAAGCGGTCTCGCGTCAAATGGAGGTTCTAAGGGATTTAGCTTTACGCCATGTATATAGTTCCATATGAATTAGAAATCTTTCTCTTCAATGAGTTGTTCGACTAACTTCTGCAAGTCAGAGTAATGAGATCCTTTCCAGTAGACTTGTTGACATCTTTGACAGAGATAGAACTCGTTATAATACCGTCGTGTGTTAACGGGTAACTGAGCCGACACCTGCTCCTTCTCAACTGAGACCAGCTCTCCATTACACCGCAAACAGCGTTGAAATGGACGTATTTTAGACCAGAGCGTAAAACGCTGTAAGACTTCTCTCACCTGCCCAATCGGGTCGATGGCCCTAACCCAATACCCATAAGTCACTATACGCCTTTTGAGCAATCCACGATCTCTGGTGAGTAAAATCCGTTCCTCGAAGTGAGAAATATAGGCTAGTTCTTCGTCGTCACAGTCATGACGATACCAAGTATCAAAACCTAAAAGCCGAAGATAGGTAGCTAACTTGCCCAAGTGAACATCTAAGACAAAGCAATAAGACAACAGATGGGGACGGAGTAATTGGATCTCGCCGAGGGAAAAACTGGTAAAGTGAGGATAGACACTAAACCAGTCTCCATCCTGAAGGAGATAGTCAAAATCAACTGACTGGCCATTGGCAAGAATTAATTCGACTTCTGGGTGAGGAACGCCTAAAGCTTCAATGGTATCTTTAATGGAGGGATTACCCCGAACCAGATAAATAAAGCCTTGTTGTCGTCTAAAGGAGGGCAGAAAATCATTGAGTGAGCCGTAAAACCGAAAATAGGCATGATTGCTCCTCATCTCGAATTATCGCGAAGATTGCGGGGTTTAAGTTTGATTTACTCAAACTTCTAAACTATCAGGGGCTATTCAAAATCAAACTGATACTGCATCAATCCTAGTTCATTACGCATGGTCAAAATATCTTGTTGCAATACCTCATTAATCGGAATACCTGTGTCTTTTCGCTTTAGCCAGGCCAGATGTTCCTTTTCTCCGCAAGTATAGATGCGTTCTGCACCAGGGACTTTTTGGGAATTACGAAGAGCACGGAGGATATCACCAGTGATTTTTTTGAAGGTTTCGACTTCGGTAAAAGCAGCGATATCAATAGCCATAAAGAAATGACCGAGCTTATAGGGGACGCGATTACCTTCAGGATCGAATCCACTCAATTGTTTGAGAAAAGCCCCACTCTGGAGTGCAGCCGAGAGAATTTCCACTACTGTGGCATAACCGTAGCCTTTATGTCCACCTGTTTCTTCTTTCATACCGCCGATAGGAACAAGGGCAGCCTCTCCTTGCACTAAAGCTTGAAGGATCTTTTGGGGGTCGGTGAGAGTATAACCTTGTCGATCGATAATTAGTCCTGGGGGACAGTCTTTTCCTTCTCGGGCATATTGTTCAATTTTGCCACGCTGGAGGATCGAGGTAGCGTAGTCATTAGTAAAAGGAAACTCTTCATCAGTGGGAATTCCGAACACTAGGGGGTTAGTACCCAGCATATTTTCTACCCCAAAAGTTGGAGCTGTAGATGGACGAGCATTAGTTCCAGTCAGACCGATCGTATTTTCTTTGCAAGCCATCAAGGTGTAATAGCCAGCAATTCCGTAATGGGTGGAGTTTCTTGCTACGACCATACCTAGACCGTATTTTTTGGCTTTTTCTATTGCCAAGTTCATACAGTAGGTGGAGATTACCATTCCCATACCATGATGACCATCGATTACTGCCGTTGCCAGGCGATCGCGGATGACTTCAATGTGAGTAACTGGCTGTTGGATTTTCTGTTTGACAATACGGTCATAATAAATCGGCTTTAAGCGTCCAATTCCATGAGAATCAATACCTCGTTTGTCTGCCGTAATCAGAACATCGGCACAGATTTTAGCGTCTTTTTCGGGGACACCGATGCTCTTGAAAACGTCTATCATAAATTGTTCCAGGTAATCGCAGGGTAGATAATAGAGCATCTTTTTCTTTTGTAACCATTCTCTAAACAACAAGACTTCTAGATCTTCTTACTATTTAACAAATCAACCTTGAGTGCTTTTTGACAAGCTCAATCTTCTAAGTCAACTTCATAAGCCTGGCAAAGGTCTGATAAGTTTTCCTCTGTTTCATCAGGCTACCTCAACACTAGACTCTTTCAGACCGCTTCATCATTGAGACAATGTCCTGCTCGATCGAGTTTGGTCATCTGTTCGGTTGATAAGGTGATTTTTAGTGCGCCTAAATTTTCCTTCATATGTTCGGGATTTCCTGCTGAAAAAACAGGAAGTAAGGGGGGTTGACGTTGCATCATCCAAGCCAAAATGACTTGATTGATAGTCGCATCGAGTTCTCCTGCAACTTCATGTAGTGTTGCCAGTCGGATATCAGTATCAGCACCACGGTAGGGTGAGGGGATTGGGCGATCGTCACGAACATAAGCACCACGCAGCAGAGGAGTATAGGGCAACATGGTTTTACCGCGAGTATCGCAATAACTCATCAAATTCTCGTCGATAATTCGTTGTACTCCGAAATCTCCACCTGGACTGGGGCGTAGATAAGTGAAACGTTGTTCTACGCAAGTAAAGCTTGCCCATCCCTTCCGAGCAGCGATCGCATCAGCATCGGCTAAACGCCATGCCAGGTAATTACTAGCTCCCACGAAACGAACCTTACCATCTTTTACTAACTTATCGAAAGCAGATAGAGTTTCCTCTAGAGGTGTATTGCTATCATCGTGGTGAGCATAAAATAAATCTATCCGATCTGTACCTAACTGTCTGAGACTATTTTCACATTCGGCAATAATAGTTGAAGCTGCCAAGCCTTCAGGAACGTCTCCATAGCCAAAGCCTACCTTAGTTGCCAGAAAAAGTTCATCTCGGTTATTGCGTTCTCGCAGCCAGCGTCCAATTGTTACTTGGCTTTCACCTCCTTTACCCTGAGAACACCAGCGATCGTAGCTGTTGGCTGTGTCAATGAAACTACCTCCAGCCTCAAGATACATATCCATTAGTCGAGCAGATTGTTCATAACTGTTTCTCGTACCGAAGCGAAGAGTACCAAGGCACAAACAACTCACTTCAACTCCTGTCTGACTAAGCTGAATCTTTTTCATAGCTACTTCCCTTTTCTATTAAGTTTTCTTGCGGATAATTTCTCTGAAGTGTCAGCAGTTAATCTTCTATTGCTATTCCAATATAGTGAGCTTAAATCCGTCATCTTGAGATTAAGAAAAAAGCTTGAGAAAGTTGTGAAGGATTAAAAAATTATGTAGTTCCTCATATTTGTACAACAATTGTGATTTATGTCATCATTAACCCAACATCATGTCAGAAATCGCTCTAAAAGGAATAATAGTTTCAGGTTCTCTTGTCCGATGGTTGCATATTGACTCTTATCAATGGCAAGATAATCAGCGTTTATTACTCAAGTTTAAGCCTTGGCTGGGGAATTGGTACAGAAAATGGAAAATTCGGATTTCTTCAGCCCAAAGAGAGCTAGTTGAAGAGATTTTAAATGAAAAGCTATCTACAGCTAAAAATCAGCAAGTAATTAAGTATCGAGGAAATGTTAACTAAACTTTATTTTTTTTTAAATATCTTTGTACAAGAATTTTAATTTATGTCATGATTAAATCCAACATAGTGTCCCAAAGCGATGTAAATTGAAAGAATATTCTCACTTCGATGTATTGGTAATAGGTTCTGGTGCTGCTGGACTTTATGCAGCTTTATGTTTACCCAATCACTACTCTGTAGGTTTAATTACTAAAGATAAGCTCAAAACAGGTGCTAGTAAATGGGCGCAGGGTGGTATTGCAGCAGCAATTAACCCTGAGGATTCTCCTTTATTACATTTAGAGGATACTTTAAAAGCGGGTGCTGGTTTGTGCGATCGCACGGCGGTAGAATTCTTAGTAGCTAATGCAGCAAGTGCGATCGAATCTTTAGTTGATATGGGTGTGGCTTTCGATCGCCACAATAGTAAATTAGCTATGACCTTAGAAGCTGCTCATTCTCGTCCTAGAGTACTCCATGCAGCCGATACCACAGGCAAAGCGATCGTGACTACTTTAACCGAACAGGTACTACAACGTTCTAATATTACCGTTTTGGCTCAAGCTTTTGCTCTTAATTTATGGCTTAATTCAGAAACTGGTCATTGTCAGGGCGTTAGTGTGTTAGATCGACAAAAAATTAGCTGGATTAAATCTTCTGCGGTAATCTTAGCTACAGGGGGTGGTGGACAAGTATTTGCTCAAACTACTAATCCTCCTGTAAGCACGGGGGATGGGGTAGCTATGGCTTGGCGTAGTGGGGCAATTGTCCGAGATTTAGAATTTTTCCAGTTTCATCCTACTGCATTAACCAAACCAAACGCACCGCGATTCTTAATTAGTGAAGCAGTCAGAGGAGAAGGAGCGCATTTAGTCGATCGACAGGGAAAACGATTTGCCTTTGATTACCATCCCGACGGAGAATTAGCCCCCAGAGATGTAGTTAGTCGAGCTATTTTTACTCATTTGCAAAAAACTGATACCCCAAATGTATATTTAGATTTAAGACCGATACCAGAAGCAAAAATTCGCTATCGCTTTCCCAATATTATCCGTGTTTGCCAGCAGTATGGTGTCGATTTATTTAACGAACCCATTCCTGTTGCCCCTGCTGCCCATTATTGGATGGGAGGAATTAAGGTAGACCAAATGAATAGTACTTCTATTCCAGGATTATATGCTGTAGGTGAAACTGCCAGTACGGGAGTTCATGGTGCTAATCGTTTGGCTAGTAATTCTTTACTAGAATGTGTAGTTTATGCAGCACAATTGTCTAAACTAAAAATTTCCCCGATCGTATCTTCATCTAACCTTAAATCGATCGATCTCGAATCAGAAGATTGGTCTGAGTACAGCCAACAAATAACTCAAATTAGAAAGGAATTACCCATACTTCTGTGGCAAAGTGCGGGAATTTGTAGAACAGAAACTATTTTAATCGACGCGATCGATCGCGTACAAACTTGGCATTCTCAACTAACTTCTTTCCCTTTGGGTCAATATGTTCTTCAACTAAATCCTCAGCATCAAGTCAACTTAAATTCTCCTGAAACCGCAGCACAACTCAAATTATATGGAGAAACACTCAATTTGTTGACAAATGCCTATCTAATTTTGAAAAGTGCTGTTTTTCGTCAAGAAAGCAGAGGTGGTCATTATCGTCTCGATTTTCCCCAAACAGTTCCAGAATGGCAAATTCATACTATGATTTGCGATCGTCATTGGCGTACTTCTAATTTAAGCTAGTTAAGAATTAAAAGTTAATCCATAAAAATATAAAGTTTTTGTTAAGAAATCGATAATTACTCTGTAAACCCACCTAGGTAACCCTGGCAAAATCATAGTTCTAAACTTACAATAAAGAAGGCGGAGACAAATGTTTCCGTTCACTCCTCACACCACACTCCGCCCGTTATTGACACGGGCGGTTTTCTCTTTAAGTATAGTGTTAGCTAAAAAAATATTAAAAATAAAAAGGTAATTAGTTCGAGAACTAATAAGTTTGTTTAAGCTTCAATCTATACCTCTTTGTCTTAGATGAGTTTTCACTATGATAAAATCTGTTAGTACTAAAAGAAATTTGCTAAGTAAGGATATATAGGCATGTCAGCAACTGCCACAGTAACAGATTCAAGTTTTAAAGAAGACGTTTTAGATTCCGAAGTACCTGTTCTCGTTGATTTTTGGGCTCCTTGGTGTGGTCCATGTAGAATGGTAGCACCTGTTGTCGAAGAAATTGCCGAACAGTACGAAGGAAAAGTCAAAGTAGTCAAACTTAATACTGACGAAAACCCTCAGGTTGCCAGTCAATATGGTATCCGTAGTATTCCCACACTGATGATTTTTAAAGGTGGTCAACGTGTAGATATGGTAGTAGGGGCAGTTCCTAAAACAACTTTGGCTAATACCTTGGAAAAATATCTTTAAGCCTTTAGCTGTTAGCTATTAGCTAGCAGCTTCTAGCTTTTTGATGTAAAAGCTATCTCAAAAGAGGTAGAAAAGTGTTCATATACCATTACAAGTAAGCAACGCTGTAAATAGCAACAATGGAAATAAAATCTGTGGTTGACTAGAAATAATCAAGCTTAACCTGTCATTAATAGCTGTTAGCTAGCATCTTTTAGCTAAAGCATCAAAATTAACCTTATTAAGAGCTTAAGACATTATTAACTAATTAAGTTATTAGACCCAATCTAGAAGAGTATTAATTAATTACTAGAATTTTTACTAAAAGATGGATTTAAATATCTAAAATAAATAGTCATGAAATATTCACCTTTATTTGCTTTTATACCATCTAAAACAGGATTTAAGCCATATATATATCAAGGCAACTCTTTTTTGAAAAAATATAACTTTTTATCTGCATGGACTTGCTATGAAAATGCTGCAAAAAGTCTATTTGATAACTGGGGAAAGTTTAGCAATAATTACTACTGGCCTGAAAATACATTCTTTATAAATGATAAGTATCGTTTTTTATACTGTCCTATACCTAAAGTTGCTAGTTCAAGTTTTACAAATCTCTTATATAAATTAAGTAGTCAAAATAACGTAAAAAAAAAGGAAGTCATCGATACTATTGTATAAATAATTTTTCTCTTTGCAATTATAAAACAAGAGAAGCAATCGAAATTTTAAAAGATCCATCATACTTTAAATTTATCTTTGTCAGAAATCCTTGGGAGCGTCTACTATCGGCTTACCTAAATAAATTTACCAGAAAATCAAATTTAGAATTTTTTGTTAAAGAAGTAGTTACCAATGTCTATAGGCAAAAAGGATTAACAGTAGATTGGGAAAAATTAATTACTTTTCAATAATTTTTAGAATACTTGTCAAAAACTAGAAATGAAAAGCTCAATGAACATTGGAAACCTCAATATTTGTTTTTAGGAACAACGAAATTTGATTTCATTGGGAAACTAGAAAATATAGAACAAGATTTTGCTTACATCAGAAAAGAACTTAATTTACCTCTTACTCTTCCTTTAACAAATAGAAATAAATACACATCAAACCTTGTAAATCCATTTAAGGTGCATTGGTCAAATTTGTATGCTAATGAATTAAAAACTTTAAATGAATACCCTAGCTATATAAATTTTTATACCAAAGAACTAATTGAGTTAGTAAGTAATCGATATCAAAAAGATATCAAGATATTTGGTTATGATTTTGATTAATTTATTGGCTCTTCTAGACTAGTTATGACAAAATATTATACTTTGCACGATCAAAATCTGAGCTTTTACTCGACTGTGATATATAAATATAAAAGCCGTAAGTTATGTCCGTGCGAAGTATAGAAATGCTAATTTATTGAATTAGCTAATTAAGAAAGCTATGTATAAGGTATATGGGTTTATCTCCATCTCAAAAAAAACAAAATTCGTTGCTTAACGAAGATATTTTGGCAATTATTGAAGGCTTAACAACAAAAGAAAACCACGATTTAGTCCGAAAAGCTTTAAGCGTATTAATCGATATTACCAAAAGCGAAACCGATCGCCTTGATTGGAAAATTTTAACTGCATCTTTAGAAGATTTGGCACGAGGTTTCAAAGTATTTTATCCTCATCGTCATATCCGTAAAATTTCTATTTTTGGTTCGGCTCGAATCTCTCCTGACACTCTTGAGTATAGAACAGCAGTAGATTTTGCTCGTTGTATTACTAAGCTAGGATTTATGGTAATTACGGGGGGAGGTGGTGGCATCATGCAAGCAGGAAATGAAGGCGCAGGTCTAGATAATTCTTTTGGTCTTAATATTAAGCTCCCTTTTGAACAAAATGCCAATCAGTTCATTGACTCTACTGAAAAGTTAATTAATTTTAAGTACTTTTTTACTCGAAAACTATTTTTTTTAAGAGAAAGCGATGCGATCGCTCTTTTTCCTGGAGGTTTTGGGACTCAAGACGAAGCTTTTGAAACCCTAACTCTATGTCAAACTGGTAGGTATGGCCCCGCTCCTCTAGTTTTGATCGATAAACCAGGAGGCGATTATTGGCATTCTTGGAATGATTATATCTGTAAACATTTAGTAGCTAGAGGTTTGGTTAGTATTGACGATCCTAGTCTTTACACCATCACCGATAACCTCGATGTTGCTTGCAATACAATTAGAAACTTTTATCGCGTCTATCACTCCAGTCGCTATGTCGGTCAAAAGTTTGTCATGCGCCTCAATTGTCCCTTGAAAGATGAGGTAGTAGAACAACTCAATCAAGATTTTAGCGATATTCTCAAGAAAGGAAAAATCAGCAAAAGTTCGGCTTTACCAGCAGAAAAAGACGATGAAACCTTTCATTTACCTCGTTTAGTCTTTTATTTTAATCAAAAAAGCTTAGGACGCTTATACCAATTAATTGAGAAAATCAATAAGTCAGGGGACAGCGATCGCCAAGAACATCCCGAAATTAAATAGATTTTTACCTGGTAAGGTAATACCAATTATCGAAAATAACAAGAGACTTAATTTGTCTCTAGGCAGTCCGCAGTCTGCAGGAGTAACAGCAATAGTTTCAGATTTTTTTCTATTAAGAAATAATGTACTATCTCTTTTACTACTTTTGAGAAATGGTGTAATTTCTTTCTTAGAAATCACCCAAGCTCTATTAGACTAATAAAAATTATCTGGGTTAAACTTTAGCCAAACTCATATTAGACCAAAAATGCTGCTTATTTTCGCCTTAAATCTTTTTCTTTGTTGTAGTGGGCCGAGCTGGATTTGAACCAGCGTAGGCATAGCCAGCGGATTTACAGTCCGCCCCCATTAACCACTCGGGCACCGACCCATTTGTTCCACATCTATAAATCATATCACACCTATTTGCTAGTTAAAAGAGTTTGTCTCTTATTTTCTGTTAACACTAGCAAATTAAAAGCGTGACAGCGGCCTACTAACCAGATAAGGAATGATTTTCGCGCCGCCACCAAGCAACTAAGTTATACCAATTTCAAAAAATACTGCTACACATCAATTCTGGAGAATATCTTGCCTGTTAACCGTTCCCTGTTCCCTTACCTAACCAAAGTGTAGCAATCTTAAACGAAACTGGTATTAAAAGTTTAGTTAACGATATAAGCAGACTTGATAGCCCACAGGATCAGTACAGCAACGCTAGCGAAAACTAGAATAGCTGAGATAGTGACGGTAATGGGTTTGTCGGCTCCCTCAAACTTCATAATGCCACGATTTAGATCTGTCATCTTACTTTTCCTCCCATAAGTTGCGTTGTGCAGTCGATATACTATCTACTTTGGTTGCCGAGCAATTTTGTCAACCTACCTTCCTTGAACTTAAGTCCAAGGACAGGTTTATGTTTTTGGAGATGTTAGAAGGTTGACTTATTTAGATTGCTAACTTACGAAGGTAAGTTTACCTCTGCTTTTTGCCTATACTCTTAGAACTTACAATTAATTAACTCTCATTGTGCTAGAGCCAATAGATTGGCAATTAAACTCTGAATTCTGCCAGACTTGACCGTCAAAAGCCATTTGCTCGATTAAACTTGCCAAACGCAGCGCTTTAAGCGCTTGTTCGCCCCCAACGGAGGGTTGGTTGCCTCCCCGCACGCAGTTAACAAAATGTTCTAATTCTGCGTATAGCTTGTCGATATTGCTGGTATATACTTTTTCGATTAGACCGTCCTGCCGATAAAGTACCTGACCGTAATCTGTGGTGCAATTAGCAGTGGTTTGTCGATGAATAAGAATTTCGTTGTTGAGAAAATCTGCTTCTGTCAAAGAATTTTTACAATGAGCAACAATGCGACGAATTTTGCGGTGGGTTATTTTGCTGGCTGTGAGAGTGGCAACTAAGCCGTTAGCAAAGCCTATGGTTGCCGTAACGTAATCTAGATAGCCCGAATTCGAGGCGCTACTACCACTGGCTGTTAATTTCACTATTGGCGTACCTGCTAACTCCAGTAATAGGTCAATATCGTGGATCATCAGATCCAATACTACAGAAACATCATTTGCTCTTTCTGAGTAGGGACTCATGCGGTGCGCTTCTATAGCCAGTAATTCTTCTGTCTTAAGAACTTTGAGTAATTCCTGAAAGGCAGGGTTAAAACGTTCTATATGTCCTACTTGCAGAATACAGTTAGACTCAGCCGCAGCATTTACTAGTGATTCCGCTTCGGTAATATTAGAAGCAATAGGTTTTTCAATTAAAGTGTGAACTCCAGCCTTGAGACACTCCATCCCAACTTTATAGTGTAGTTTTGTAGGCACAGCAATACATACTGCATCTACGTAAGGCAAGAGTTCGAGATAATTCTCAAAAAAACGAACTCGATATTTGCTGGCAATATCTAGACCTCGCTCAACGTTGACATCTGCTACTCCTACTAAC
>JBFRWK010000273.1:0-17046 GCA_051439545.1 Xenococcaceae cyanobacterium
CTGACGATGAAAAGATTCCAGATCTTCGAGATCTAATTAGAGCTAGAGCTTCAGCCTCTGTCCCCACTTGATATCATCGATCGCCTTTTATCCCTGAGCGCCCTCAGCAGTTATTGAGCAGTTACGACTTGATCTATATCTCTTGTACTATTATTCATCTTTTAATATGACTTTTTTTGATTGTTGCTATTACTCTATGCAATCATCCCTATTTAGCTATGAGTGCGATCGCTGACACTCAATCAACAATTAATTAACACTCGTAATAGATAACTCTTTCTTCATATCTGTTGTGGAGTTCGGGAACTGAACCCAGATTACACCCAAAACCCCACCCAATAGACTAAAACAGAAACAGATAACCAATAATGGTAACTGTGATGAAGAGAAACTTGTCTGTATACAAACTATTGGGATATGTACTTCTAGGCATAGGTGCTTATGCCGTATTCAATGCCAATCATACCGACTTACAGGCAAATTCAGCAGTCACCGAACAGCAAACCACCTATAAACAAAATCGTCACACCATCACCCTAGTTCTAAACCAACTGTCAGACTTGAAGGTAGAAGAAGGACAGCGAGTTAATGTAGGGGATATTATCAGCGATCGCACTTCAGAGAGAACCAAACTACAAGCCAAAAAGCAGAGATTACAGCAGCAGATCGATCGCGCTTCTTTACCCCTCAGAGAATTAAAACCAGTCCCCGAACCAAAGTTTCAGACAGAACTTGTCAACCTCAAAAAAGCTAAGTTTGAACTCGATTCCATTGTCGAGCAGATTAATAATTTTGACGAAGAGCTTCAATTTAAGGATGAATGGTTATCTAACGTGTTTGAGTCAGAGAAAATCCAACAGCTAGCCGAACTCAAACGCAGGGAATTAGAAGCATCTATCAATTTAGAGAAAGCGATCGCCCGACTGGATGAAGCTAAACTCAACTATCAAAAGCAGCAGTACGAACACAGTCTTAAGGTTTCTGATTATCAAACCTCATTACAGAAGCAGCAGGAACAGATTAACTCACTTGCATCTCAGTTAGATAAGGTTGATGAGGAACTAGAGCAATTGACTAGTGTTTATTCTCCTTACCGTGGGAAGGTTAGAAGGGTGAAGATATTGGGGCAGAACGAGAGAAGTATTACTGCTGAAGTAACGTTGGATCTGAGGGATGGGAAGTAGGCGCGATCGGGTTTGACAAGACAATGCAATTGCATTACTATAAATAGTACTCCATATAAAAATAAATATTCTTCTAAAGAAAATTAATCAATAAATTCAGAGGTAGCCATGAATACAACACTAACACCCCCTTGCTCTGAATCTACTCTTACCCAACGTTATCAGACCACAATTCCTGCTCCCGTTCGTAAAGCACTTAATTTAAACAGAAGTGATAAAATTCTCTACACCATTGAATCTGATAATAGAGTAGTAATTTCTCGCGTCGTCGAAGAGACAGAGAGCGATCCTGTTTTGGGCAGCTTTCTGAACTTTTTAGCAAAAGACATGAAAGATAACCCCGAACACATTCAAGCAGTTAGCTCTGACATGGTTAATCACGCTAAATCTCTAGTAGGGGGCGTTGATATCGATCTTGATGCACCACTTTTAGATGAGGATGAATAAGCTTGCCTACAGGTCAGCCAATAGTGATAAATGGGTGGAAAATATACGCCCATTCTCTTTTTGTAGAACAGTTTGAAGCACTTTTGACAAAAGTTGAAGGCTTGCGTAAGAAGTACCCCAGTAAGTATAAAAGCAAAAAGCCGACAAAACTGTTAGCTGCCATAGTCAAGCTAGCATTTGATGAAATTCCTCAAGACCCTACTCTGAATAAATATCGTCAAGGTAAGACATTAGGAAACAATTATAAACATTGGTTTAGAGCAAAGTTCTTTCAACAATATCGATTGTTTTTTCGATATCATCTAGAGGAAAAAATCATTGTCTACGCTTGGGTAAATGACGAAAATTCTAAGAGAGCCTATGGTAGCAACACTGACGCTTATTTAGTTTTCAAGAAAATGCTGGACAACGACAATCCACCAGATAATTGGGATGGTTTAACATCAAAACAACTAAATCCTTAATATATCTAGGTTTCAGACGATTTTACCTCTTCGAGGTAAAATCGGCGTCTGGTGAGGCTTTCACCCCTTTTTGATAGGTAAAAATTGTCAAAGTCCCGTTAACAGAGATAGTTCGTCCCTATACTAATCGTCCCCTCTCTTTTTTTGAGTTATTTCAGGTTAGAAGTGCTATAACTAAACTCTACACCGAAAAAGGCTATCTTAATTCTGGTGCTTATCTTCCCCCTCAAGAATTAGAAGATGGCACAATTACTATCAAAATTATCGAAGGCAAATTAGATAGTATTAATGTAACGGGAACGAATCGTTTGAACGAAGATTATGTAGTTTCTCGTCTCCAAGCTGCTGCTGAAGTCCCTATTAACGTTAATTCTTTACTCGAAGCTTTACAACTACTTCGCCTCGATCCTCTAATTGCTAATATTTCTGCTGAATTGGGCAAGGGTATTAGTCCTGGCAATAGTACTTTAGATGTAGCCATAGAAGAAGCCGATCCTTTTTTCTTCTCGGCTAAATTAGATAATAGCAGGACTCCCAGTGTTGGCTCAAACCGCCGAAGAATTGGCTTGACTCATCGTAATTTACTGGGTTTTGGCGATCGCTTTCAAGTCGGATATACTAACACCGAAGGTAGCGATGGAGTAGACTTAAGCTATTCTTTTCCCGTCAACGCCAGCAATGGTAAACTCAGTTTTACTTTCGGGACTAATTCTAATGATATTATCGAAGAACCATTCAATCCTCTCGATATCGAATCTGAGTCTCGTTACTACGAACTGAGTTTTCGCCAACCAGTCATTCTCAAACCCCAGCAAGAACTAACTTTAGCTATTTCCTTTTCTCACCAAGAGAGTGAAACTTCTCTTTTTGATACCCCTTTTCCTCTCTCTCGCAGTGCTAATATCTGGTGTCGATCGCGATTTTTTAAGTGCGGTGGGTATCGGTTTGAATTTTAGTGCTGGCGATAGTTTTAATGCTCGTTTAGACTGGGGTATTCCTCTCGTGGAAATAAACAATCGGGGAGATTCTTTACAAGAAAATGGTATTCATTTTTCGATTAACTATAATTTTTTCTAAGTTGCAATCGTATATACAGATATATTCTAAAAAGCAGTGTTTGTAGTTTAACTATCTCAAGGAAGTAAGATGTCGCGATCGCTAAAATTAGGTAGAGAGTACCTGGAAAAAGTTAAATTGGCAATGTTGCGTAATAGCTTTCCTTCTCAAAGAGCCTTAGCTCTAGATTTAGGATTGGCTTTATCTACTGTGAGCCGATTTTGTACGGGAAAACCCGTCGATTACAGCACATTTGTCGATATTTGCGATAAATTAGGCTTAGAATGGCAAGAGCTTGCTGACTTAAATCAGACTGGTACTTTGTCGATCGAAACCAAGTCTCACGGTCTTTATCTAGAATTAGCGTCACAGCCAAAAAAGTCGATCGAGTCAAATGGCTCTCTCCTACAAGCTACCAAAGTTACTTGGACTCAGCCAAGTTTATCGATAGCTGATACTATACCTTTTCCTGAAGGTATAGTGCCTCCCGATTCTCCTCTTTATCAATTGAGAGAAAATGTTGAATCGATCTGTTATGAAACAATTCTTAAACCTGCCTCTCTAATTCGGATTAAAGCCCCACAGTTGATGGGTAAAACCTCTTTGATTATGCAGGTACTAGCTTACGCCCAATCCCAACAATATCAAACAGTTTATTTAGACCTGAGTAATATAGACAGAAATATTGTTACCAACTTAGATAAGTTTCTGCGTTGGTTGAGTGTGATGGTGGGTAAACAATTAGGATTGGTCAATCAGCTAAATGATTATTGGGATTTAGAAATTTTAGGGAGTAATGGTAACTGTACGGCATATTTTGAAGAATACTTGTTACCAACAATTAACTGTCCTGTGGTGTTGGCATTAGATGAGGTCGATCGACTTTTTGCCTATGAGCCAATTATTGAAGACTTTTTAGCGATGCTGCGGAGTTGGCATGAGAAAGGTAAAATTTCCCCTATCTGGCAAAACTTACGTTTACTAGTGGCACATTCTACCGAAGTTTATATTCCATTGGATTTAAATCAATCTCCTTTTAATGCAGGAGTTCCCATAGAATTGTTAGAGTTTGAAACCCAACAGATAGAGGCTCTAGCTCGATTACATCAATTAGATTGGACGGCAGAAAAAACCTTAAAGTTAATGAATATTTTAGGAGGACATCCCTATTTAGTGCGATTGGCAATGTATTATTTAAATCGCGATCGAGTCGAGCTAGAAATATTCTTAGAAGATGCTTCTAAAGAAACTAGTATATATAGTCATCATTTACGGCGACATTTAGATATACTCCAAAAGAAACCATCTTTGGCTGAATCTTTCAAACGAGTTGTTACTGCCGAGCGACCATTAGCCTTAAATCCGATGCTAACTTATCAGTTATACAGTATGGGTTTGGTGCAATTACAAGATAATCGGGTCATGCCTCGATGTAAATTATATCGGGACTACTTTAAGAGAGTTCTGTAGACTATGGCAATCCTAAATGATACAAGAGACTTTCTATTCCCAATTCCCTACTTCCTACTCTAAAGAATGAACGATCGACCTTTTGACTATCGTTATAGTGGTGGGAGTCTTAATGCTGACGATCCTACCTATATAATTCGTCAAGCCGACTGGGATTTCTATAATAGTTTGCAAGCAGGAGAATTTTGCTACGTACTCAATTCTCGACAGATGGGTAAGTCGAGTTTACGAGTAAGAACTATGGCAAAACTCCAAGCAGAGGGAGTAGTCTGTGCTTTTATCGACTTGACAGGAATTGGTAGAGAGGGTGTTACTGCCGAACAATGGTATGCAGATATTGTGAGAGACTTGGCTAATAGTTGTCTTTCTCTACAAAAATTTAACTGGCGCAAATGGTGGCGAGAACAAAGAGATTTATTGTCTCCCGTACAAAGATTAAAAATATTTATTGAAGAAATTCTGCTTGTCGAAGTCAAGCAAAAGATTGTTATTTTTGTCGATGAGATCGATCGCGTTTTAAGTCAAGATTTTTCTCTCGATGATTTTTTTGCAGTGATTCGCGCTTGTTATAATTGCCGAGGGGATAAACCAGCCTACAGAAGACTTACTTGGGCATTATTAGGCGTAGCTACACCTTCTGACTTAATTAGTAACCCTCATGCTACACCATTTAATCTCGGTCGGGCGATCGCATTACAAGGATTTCAACTAGCAGAAAGCTTAGTCTTGACAGAAGGATTAAAACATCTAACCGATTATCCAGAGAGGGTACTCCAAGAAATTTTAATTTGGAGTGGGGGTCAACCTTTTCTAACTCAAAAACTCTGTTGGTTAGTAGCAAATACTCAAACAGTAATCCCTGATGGACAAGAATCAAAGTGGGTAGCAGATTTAGTTCAAGAAAAGTTACTGAACAACTGGGAATCTCAGGACGAACCACCTCATCTTAAAACTATTCGCAGTCGTCTTCTCTATAGCTCTAAATCTAGTAAAAAATTGTTATTGTTGTATCGGCAAATCTTACAACGAGGAAAAATAACCGTCAAGAAATCGCCTGAATATCGAGAGTTACAGCTATCGGGTTTAGTAGTCAAACGAGGAAGATATTTCCAAGTTTACAATCCACTGTATAAGGCAGTTTTCGCTCGCCATTGGGTTGATTCACAGCTTGCCAATCTAGACGAGTCAGCTAATATTTCTCTGGGATTGGTATTTTTAACCAGCATAGCGATCGCTTTTTTAATAGTAGTCATGCGCTCGCTTTCATTGTTCCAAAGTTGGGAACTAGCAGCTTATGATTTATTTATGCGTAATCGCCCTATGGAAACAGAAGATTCTCGCTTATTCATCATAGGTGCAACAGAACAAGACCTTAATACCTATGGTTATCCTTTACCCGATGCTGTTCTGGCTCGCTTATTAGATAAACTACAGCAATATCAACCTAGCGCGATCGGTTTAGATATTGTCCGCGATAATCCCATACCTCAAACAGATTTACAGGGATATCAAGCATTAAATCTTCATTTTCAGCAAAATCAAAAACTAATTTCTGTCTGTACTTTCGATACTAATATTGCTCCACCATCAGCTAGTCCGAAAATTCAATTAGGTTTTGCCGATTTATATGACGATCGAGAGTTTAATAGACAAGATGATACTGTTCGTCGCTATCTGTTATCTCGCAGTCTTAATAACTCTTCAGAAATTTGTCCATCTCCTTATTCTTTTGCTTGGCAATTAATTTATTTATATTTGGAAGATAAAGGCATCGCGATCGATACGATCGATAATAATTGGCAATTTGGTTCTGTCGTTACTCAAAGATTACAGAAACGTAGTGGCGGATATCAAAACTTAGATGGGCGAGGAAACCAAATATTAATTAACTATCGTTCATTACCCCAACAACTTGCCGAAAAAGTTAGTTTGGGAGATATTCTTAATAACCAGATCGATCGGACTTTAATTCAAGACCGAGTTATTTTAATAGGTGTAACCGCTTCTAGTGTCCAAGATTGGCACGATACTCCCTACGGAGAAATGCGCGGTATCTATATTCACGCTCATGTTGTCAGTCAAATCCTCAGTGCAGTTGAAGATCAAAGACCTTTAATACAATGGTTATCTGTATGGCAAGATACTGTTTTTATCTGGTTTTGCTCGTTTCTAGGTGGAGTAATAATCTGGCGTTTCTCAACAGTATTGACTAGAAGTATAGCCATAGGAATATCAATAATTATTCTCTCTAGTTTCTGTTGGATAATGTTTGTACGAGGTTTTTGGCTACCTCTAATTCCATCTTTTGTAAATCTTTTTACTACAGCGATCGGTTTAGCAGTGTTCGGACAAAGAAAAAAATATTTATAATGAACGCCTGTACTTTGAAATTAGCCAAATGTCGTTTAAAAAAAGACAAATAACTTATAATTAATTGTATATAGTAAGTAGGTAGGTCAACCTAATTAAACTAAAAATCTTTAAATGATTCAAACTCTATTATAAGTTCGATCGTGTGAGTACTTAGAAAAAGATATTTATAATACTTTAAAATAGCGATGGAGAATAAAATGCTAAACAAGTTATACGATCGCGATTTTAATCTTTGGATAGAACAAATGGCTACTGTTTTGAGAAACAGAGATATTAAAGCTATGGATTGGAATAATCTGCTCGAAGAAATTGAGGATATGGGTAAATCGGAAAAGCGATCGCTTGAAAGTTATTTAGAGCGACTGATAGAACATATTCTTAAATTAAAATATTGGCAAGCAGAGAAAGAACGAAATTACAAACACTGGCAAGTTGAAGTAGTTAATTTTCGCAATCGTCTTTTTAGATTATTAGAGCGAAGTCCTAGTCTCAAAAACTATATGCAGGATATTTATCCCAAAATATTCAACGATGCAGTTTCTGCTCAACAAATTGAATTTACAATACCTCAAGATAATTTTATTGAATTGAAGCAAATTTTAAAAAAAGATTATTTTGGCTAAACGAAATTGAGTTTTATCTAAGTAATTTCAAAAAATATATAAAATAATGTAATATATATATTACCGCTACCGACATCCTAAATTCTTAGAAGGCATTTTAGAAACTAGTTCGACATTTCCTTTTTCATTAATAATCCAGGCAGATGCTTCGACAATAGGCTCTGTTACTTGAGAGGAAACTGAAGAATTCTCAGTGTTTTTTTCTCTCCATTCAGTTGGCAATTGCACATCGACAAATATATCATCATTACTATCTAGAGGCTCATAGGGATTAGGGGGTAAACCGCCACGTCCTATATCAATGAAAGAACTAGTTTCACCATCTTCTCCATTGTCAACTTCACAGGGATTTTGTGCTAAAAGTTCTGCCACATCAATAGGAACATCGGGTAATTCCGTCAAACCCCTAGCAGGATCTACTTCTAAAACTTCTACAGATACATTTCCATCTATACCTGCATTGGAGGAAGCATCGAGGTTAACAAATTCCCTACCCAAAAAGCTATTAGTCGTAATTTGAATATTTCCGCCATTTCCTTGAGAAGCGTTAGCGGTAATTTGATAATTATTATTGGTAGGGAAAGCTAAAATAAAATCCGAGTTAATCGTAACATTACCACCATCACCTCTTCCTCCTGCTGTACCCGCAGTAGCCGTAATTTCCCCACTATTCTCAAAAGTTAGAGTATTATCTACATCTAAGGTTATATTTCCACCCTGTTCGATCGCAGTTTCCGCAGTAATCGAACCATCATTTAAAGTAAGTTCATTAGCTTGAAGTTCGATTTTTCCGCCTTCTCCAGTCCCATCACTATTAACCGCAATAGCTGCACCATCTCGGACTACAATTTTCTGAGGTGTTAGATTCTGAGTTAAGATACTTCCGCCATCTCCTTTTGAATCCGATGCTGTATTGGCAAAGATCCCACTCTCATCTCCAGTCAGAGTGATATTGTCGCTAACTTTTAAGACAATATCCCCTGCATTTCCTGTGCCTGAAGTTTGGGCGGTGATATTTCCTCTATTTGTAACTGTCAGGTTAGCAATAAATCAACTTTTTACAGATTCTTGAGCATTAATTTCAATATTTCCAGCTTGACCAGAACCGTTGGCAGAAGCTAAAATACGCCCACCATCTTGTAATTTTAGGTTTTTTGTATTAACATCGATTCTTCCACTATCACCTGTTCCTCCTTGGCTAGATATAATAGTATTTGCTCCTGTTAAATTTATCGATTCTGAAGCTCGAACTGTTATATTTCCTGCTGAAGCTTCAGAGATATTACTAGCAAAAGAGATTATTTGACTATTATCTTGAAGCAAAAGTATAGGAGTTTCTATCTCAATATTATGAGCAGGAGTAATTTTATCACCCAGAATAAAAGTAAAAAATCCAGTATTTGAATTTGAATCTCCCTTACTTATTAATGATCCTGAAGCAAATATACTTAGTTTACCTGGATTTAATGAACCAGAATTAATAAACTGAATAGTACTTTTCTCTTTTGCACCTTGATTAACTCTAGTTAAACCTAAAGCGTGCTGTAGTTCATGAAGAGCAACAGAAAAAACATCTATCACCAAATCTTCTGGATTAGCTCCTAAGTCAGCAAATGGATCTAGTTGAGAATCAACAAAAATACTTCGTCCATAGTTAATACCATTCTTGCTTCTACTAACTAAGCCGTTAATACTGCCAAATATAGGACTATTGAGAGGGTTTGGGTCTAAATAGTATAAAATCCTTCCACCGTTAGATAATATTAGATTTTTTTGGCTATTGAATAAAATCAACCCGTCAAGGTTTGAAGGAATAAGGTTTGAGTCAAAAATAACAGTAATTAGCATCAGGAAAATTATCATCTGCATGAGTGTAGAAAGCAGCCACATCGGAAAGAATGCCGTCGGGAGAAACCAGAACAAAGTCTCCCACTGTAATATTAGGATCTATCTTAAAATCAGCAAATCCTACACCAATCTCAATCGCAGGTATTTGATTGGGAAAAGCTGTAGTCCATACATCAAGAGCAGTCTGAGTAATATCTACTAAATCGCCACTACCTATTACTGTACTCGGTAAACTTGGACTTAGGTTAAAAATTGTACCAGAGCCAAGAATTCTATTATTTAAAATAGTATTTACTCCTTCGATTCTTTGTGGTGAACCATGGGGCTCAGTAGTTCCAGGAGGAGGACTATTTTGTACCGCTGGTATTTGAGCTTTTGCTTCTGTGGCTGCCCCAAAAATCGTAAAAGCCAGCATCATTCCTGAAGGCAAACCTTTAATTCAAAAAAAATTGAGTTTGGATAATAATTTTCTTGAATGCACTGATTTTTTCCTTTTTAAGCTAAAAATTGTAAAAATTATTCCTATTAATCTTTAATGTATAGAGATTGCCAATCTAGTTATTGATTTGCTATGAAGAAGTTTGTCGCACGCATCCTATATACCACACAAATTAATCCATGTCAAGACTATCGATCGCCTGTATTTTTGTTACGAAAACTTAAGAATCGATCGACTAAGAAAAATCAATATTGCGGATAAATAAATAGTAATTAAGAAAAGCGATCGCACCAAAAGCAAAAGAAATTAAGAAATGCGATCGCTCTGCTTAGAGGAAAAAACGAAAGAAACCAACTTAAAACACGATAAAATCACTACTAACTAACTCTAGACAGCTTTCCAAATTTTCTAGTTTCAATTGTCCAGAGCGACTAATCAGAATTTCTCTGCCAAAATTAACAGAGATAACATTGTTGTGAGAACTAGTTTTTAGCGTCTTTTCTTGAGTCGATCGCTTGTTATTGTTGAATATATTTTCAAGTATTTCAGCCATTTGAACCTCTATTGACAATTAGTTAGAAATGATTTTGGCGTAGTTCAAAATCTAGAAATAAAACTGTAATTCTGATTTGAACTACGCTCAACTTCTCGAACAATTGAATATTCCCAGACTACATACCGAGTTCGAGAGTGAGAATGACTGAGATATGACTGACTTTGTATTGAGTTTGTATTGACTTATTTTGGATATGCGATCGCTTTTCATAAAATTTTCTTAGACTCTAAATTTTATCTCACTTCCCAATCTTCAAAACACAATTTTTCAACTCGGCTAAATTCCTTTACATTATGAGTGACCAAGATAAGATTATTGACACGAGCGATCGCTGCTATTTGTAGATCGTATGCTCCAATAGGAGTTCCTAAGGCAGCGAGATTAGCTCTAATTTCTCCTGCTTTTTTCGCTGCCAATTCATCAAAAGGTAAACTAACAAACTCAGAGAAAAATTCACTTAATACTTGAAGATTTTGCTCTTGGCGATCGCTTTTATAAGCACCATAATAGAGTTCTGACTTGACTACATCACAAAGAGCTATATCCGAAGGCTTATGAGTCTTTAGTTTTTCGACAACCAAAGAATTACGACCAGTAAGATATTGAATACAAGTATTAGTATCCAGCAGATCAATCAAAATAACTCCTCTCGATTATCATATTCTCCTTGAGGTTCTCTTTCTAAAGCTTCTCCTTGCCAAGCTCCTGCTGTTTTGGCAAAAAAGTTTGGCGACCAACCTAATTTTTCTGAGTTATTAGCAGTAGAACTAACATTTTTAACTGTTACCACTACCTCTAACTCGGCATTTTTAATATCTATTGGCAAATCCAAATGCAAAATTCCATCTGAGCCAACATGAGAGTTTAGTTTAATACTTTGCATGGAACACTATTGATTGTTGATATCTCTATTTTAAGTGAGCTAATTCTGTTAACATCAACCAAAAAAAAGCAAGAGGTTCGATCTTTCAAGAGCGATCGAACTTTAACCTAGCGCGATCGATCGCCTTTTAGCAAATGGGGATACTAGAACAGGTTCAATTAATGAATAAATACAGTTATTGCCTAAATTTTAACGGAGTGAATAAAACAGAGAGAAATGCGATCGCCCCTTGTAGCAAGATAAATTCATCTAAGCAATCGCATTTATTCAGAATTTATGTTCCCAAATTCTTGTAAAAGTTGTTCTGGGGTTAAAATCCGAATGGAGTTAACTAAAAAATCATCAGGATTACGAGTGACAATAGCATCTAAATTGTGGAAAACTGCTGAGTGATATTGAATATCATCTTCAAAATCTTTGTAAGGTTTGTCTAATGCCTCTTTGACGATCTCTGGATTAATAGATATAATCTGACAAAAATTAGCCAAATCCCTTAAAAAATCTAGAGTCCATTTTTTTCCTCTTGGTTTTCTCAAAATGTAAAAAAGATCGCTAAAAGTTGATGCACTAACGTAGCCTTCAATTTGTTTTTGTTCAATGAGGGCAAAAATACTATCTGCTAGATCGTAGAAAGGTTGGCGGATTAAAGCGTAATCCAAGATTACATTAGTATCAATTAAAACTTTCACAGATTATATTTTTCCCGAAGATATTCATCCTTTGCTTGTTGGGGATCGAAATCTGCGGATACAGGTTTAACTGATTCCATTAAATGTTTAAAAGTTTTAGTACGGTACTGAATTGTTTGTTTATCTACATTTTTATTGATTTCTTGGCTGAGTTTGATCTGTTCTGAAGCTGGTAATTGACGAACCAGAGTTAAGATTTGCTCAAATGATAGAGAAAGTTGATAAGTGTTTTGTGTCATAATTTTGCTCTTTGATTAAAAAACAAAAATTTAGCGTACATTAATTTTATCTGTGACAGTATAGGGATTTAAAGTTAAAAAATGCGATCGAGCTAAAGGCGAGGGACTACGCAATCGCCTTAGTGCCATAAACAAAACTACAACTTAAAAAACAATAAAATCACTTCTAACCAAACTTAAGCAACTATTTAAACTATCCATCTTTGCTTGTCCAAAAGGACTAAGAACAATATCGTTACCAAACTTAGCAGAGATAATATTGTCTGAGAAATGATATTTTAAGGTTTTGTCTTCCGATTTCCTGTGATTGAAATACTGTACTCGATTTTTATCGTTTTTAGCTCTGTTTTTAAGATATATTCGTGGAAAATTAACCATGATTTTTATATTCACTCCCAATAAGCCCACTTCAACTATCAAAAACATAGCGAGGCTAGTATTAGGCGATCGATCCGAAAATACGAAAAAACAAGTTAATACAAAATCAATATAAAATCAGTTACTTCTCAGTCTAGAACTGACTCATCAACCTGTAATTATTCAAGTATCAAACCTTTGAAGATTTAAATTACACAAGTAGAGGATAGATATATGCCCAGATTAACTGTTTCCGTAGTTAATGTTGATAACGAGCCAATCAATATTGAATGGCATGAATGTAAAGTAAAAATCAGAGGTGGTGTTTACAAAAGATTGAACAATAATACAAACACCGATACTATTCAACGCAACAACAAATATTCATTATTAAAAGACGCAATGGTAAAAATGTGGCATTAATTGCTGAAGATGAATTATCTAGTATGCTAGAACAAATCCACTTAACTCGTTCTCCTGAAAATGCTCGTAGATTATATCGTTCGCTAGAATGGTCTGAATCTGAAGAGGCTGTAGCACAAACAGTGGATGAGTTAAAACAGGAGTTAGGGATTGAGTAAAAAGAAGAAAAAACTTCAACAATCTTCTTCAGAACCCCATATCAAACCATATATTCCCTTTTTTAGTCCCGATTTTAAAGCTGATTTACGTTGGTGGTATCAAAAAGACCCGAAAATTGGCGATAAGATTATGGATTTGATTGCAGACATTTTAACTGATAATCCATGTTCGGGAATAGGTAAACCAGAACCTCTGAAGTACATGGTATCTAATACTTGGTCGAGACGTATTACTCTGGAACATCGTTTAGTTTATCGGGTTCGAGATAACAAGATTTATTTTTTACAAGCTCGTTATCATTACGAAAAAGAATAATTGGATATTTTGGTTTCAGCGATCGCGCCTTTGAGTAAGATAAATTTAAATAAGATCGATCGAAAAAATAGATCGAGTGACTCGTATTAAAATGTACTAGTGTGCGAAGCATCTACTGGGTTTTAAAATGTCTCTATCTCTACAAGTAATCAGAGGATTTGTTTTTAGTTCGACTTTAGTAACAGCGATCGCTTTTAATCTGAGTTTAGCTGTTGCAGAAAGACCAAAACCTCCCGATACGGGAACTCCTTCAGGTAATACTACCCCAGGTACAACTCGTCCTGAAACTGCTTGTCCAGAAACTTCTAAACCTTTAACTGCTATATTTGCTAACCAAGGACAAGATTTTACTGTAGCTGAATATCCGACTTTTCTTTTTTATATTCCTTATACCCCCCAACAAATAAGCGAAATAGAATTTTTAATCCTCAATGAAACGCAAACAAAAACTATTTATCATAGTTCAATTAAATTAAGCGATCGACCTGGAATAATTAAAATTAAACTTCCTCTAGAAACTCTTAATTCTTTGCAAGTTAATAATACTTATCATTGGCGTTTTAATCTCGATTGCCAACCAGATAATACTATCGCACCAGATTTAGTTTTAAAAGGTTGGATTCGACGAATTGCTACTAACACACAATTAGAAAAAGAATTAGAATTGGCTCAAAATCGGGAATATTTAGTTTATCAAAACCATAGTATTTGGTATGATGCGATCGCCTATTTGGCGGAATTACATTTTACTAATCTAAATAATAGTCAGCTAACCCAAGCTTGGCATGATACTCTCAAATCAATAAAACTGGATTGGATTATTTCCGAGCCTTTAGTAGATTCAGAATCAGAACTAGTGAAGTTATAAAAATTAGAACTATTTTTCTTATCGATCTCCAATGAGCAAAATTGTTAGGCTTATCGCTATTATTATCATAGGATTTAGTTTAGCGATCGCTACTTCTAGTTATCTTTTTCCCGATCGATTAGTAGCTCAATCTCCCCAAGTAATACAATTACTCCAACAGGGTATTGAGTTGTATGAGGCGGAACAATATGATGAGGCGATAAGAGTTTGGAATACTGCTCTTTCTGAAGAGCCAGAACAATTGAGTCAAGCCTTAATTCTTAATAATCTTGCTTTAGCCCATCAAAATTTAGGACGTTGGCAAGAAGCAGAAACAATAATTGCGAGTAGTTTAGAGATACTTAAAAATCTAGATACTTCCACTCCGACTTATACAGAAATTTTAGCTAAAGCCTCAAACACTCAAGGATATCTGCAATGGTTACAAGGAAATTTTAACGAGGCTATCTTTAATTGGGAAGTGGCTGCTAGTAATTATCTAAAAGCAGGAGATAATGAAAACGCAATTAGATGCAAACTAAATCAAACCAAAGCTTTACAAGCAGCAGGATTGAGTAGTAAAGCTAAAGAAATATTAGAGCAAATAGAGCAGGAATTAACTCAAACTCCCAACTTTCAGCTAAAAGCTATAGGTTTACGGCATTTAGGTAATGTTCTCCGCAGTGTTGGCGATCTCAAACGCTCGGAAATAGTATTACAGTCGAGTCTGAATTTATCAGAGTCTCTCGATACCTTACTAGAATTGGGAAATACGGAACGAGCTTTAAGTGATAGTTATCTAGCAACAGAGCAAGCAGAATTAGCCGATAAATATGCTGAAACTGCGATCGATCTCTATCAACAAGCTTTTGAGGACGGAAATAACCTCAAAGCGGGACTAAATCAACTTAGTTTGCTAATTTCTTTAGGAAAATGGTCGGATATTGATTTTTTAATTCCTCAGATCGATCGTTCTTTAGAGTCTTTACCTTACAGTAGAACGGGAATTTATGCTCGACTCAATTTTATTCGCAGTCTTAGTTGTATTAAAGAGATCGCAGAGAATAATCATCTTGCCTGTATCAATAAAGTCCGTCAAGATAGGCTCAAGCAAATAATCGCTCTCTCAAAGCCAGATATCAAAATTCCTGACTGGGAACAAATTGCTAGAGATATCGAAGTCATAATTCCACAAGCAACAGACTCTCAAACTCGCTCCTATGCTTTAGGAGAATTAGGTCATTTATACGAATCAGAGCAAAAATGGCAATTATCCCAAAACTATACTCAACGAGCTTTACTAACGTTAGAAGGACTTAAATCTCCTGAAATTAGCTATCGTTGGCAGTGGCAGTTAGGAAGAATTTGGCAACAACAGGGAAGGATTCCAGAAGCAATTTCTGCCTATTCTGCTGCTATTGACAATTTAAAATCTGTTCGCAGAGACTTGTTAATTGTCAACTCCGAAGCACAGTTTTCTTTTCGGGATAATATCGAACCAATTTACCGCGAATTAGTAGATTTGCTCTTACAGCAAGAGGAGGGAGTTAGTCAGGAAAATTTAGAGCAAGCAATTCAAAGCATCGATACCTTACAGTTAGCCGAAGTAGAAAATTTCCTCAATTGCGATCTCGGCTCTACTTTACAGGTCAAGCTTACTACTGAAAACTTAGATAATAGAACTCTTGCATAAATATTTTATGGTATGATAGTTGGTTATTTTCATTTCAACTTTTGCCAATTAAAATAGTAATAATTGAGCAATTTTTTCTCTTAAGTATTAACCAGGCGATCGCGCTCATTAAAAATTGACAGCAAAATCTACTTCAGCAATTAATTGATTGCTGAAACTTTCCGAATTAATTTGATTTTTTAAGACGAGTTATTAGGCTAATTCATAATTATAAATACCTGCAATTAAATTAATCCTTAAGCCAAATCTGCGATGGCGATTTCGATATCTATAAGACAAAATTTTAAAGATTTTTAATCGACGGTTAACGTGTTCGATTATAATTCTAATTCGATTTAATTCTCGATTAGACTTCTTCTGATTTTTAGTCAACTTTCCTCCTCTAGGTTTTTTGTGAGGAGTTTCACTTAGACCATGAATTTTCTTAATTCCTTGATATCCTTTATCTGCTAGCAGTTTACGATTTTGATTAATTTTAACTCCACTACTTTTAAATAATTTAAAATCATGAGTTTTTCCCTTACCATGAGCTAAACACAGAATCCGTCTCGTTTTTTGTTCTATAATAATCTGTGTTTTTAAAGTATGCTCTTTTTTCTTCCCACTAAAAAATATTTTTTGCTTCTGTTGTGGTTTTTCGAGAGAGCTTTCCATCACATCCATGATAATTAAATTATTTTCTGAATTAGATTTTCGTAATTCTTTCTTTCCTGGAACCTGAAAATTTTCCGATTTAATTAGAATATTTTCAACTTTTTTTATTAAGCGATAAATTGTTGATTCATTTACTCTCTATTCTTGAGCGATATGAAAGTATGTTCGATACTCGCGCCAATATTGTAATGTTATTAATACTTGATTTTCAATAATTATTTTTGGCGGACGACCCCGTTTATTCTGTTTTTTTTTCTTGGTCTTTTACTAACCTAATCATTAAGCGATAAGTTTTCTTTTCAATTCCATAACGTCGCTTAAATTTTT
>JBFRWK010000274.1:0-11994 GCA_051439545.1 Xenococcaceae cyanobacterium
TGTCCCACTTTTGATGATTGGACATTAAATTTAAGATCGTCTGTGATAGCTATATAGCAATAGTTTTAGAAAAAACTGTCCCAGTAAAAGGTAAAAGTGGGACACTAACCACAAAACACTTTTCTTCTTCAAAAGCGATCGCGATAAAATTTTATTTCTAAATTTAAAATCCTTTATTCATAAGGGTTTCAGGATTTTGATTTTCCTTACCGACCAAAATTTCTCCATCGCTATACAAACACCTTGAAAGAAAAATACTAATTATTTTTTTACTATTTTCTATCTTAAGATTGATGTATAGACTAATTTTTATTAATGATATTTATTGCGTTTAATAATGTGTTTTTGTATATTTTTACCCTATAACATCTTGTTTTTTATGATTCATTTATTATTTAGCTAAAAGCCAAAAATTAAAAAGTTAATCAAATCAAAACCAACCCTATTTAGTATTTAAGGTTGGTTTACTGATGTCACGAATTTTCTTAAATTCCCCAAATATTGGTGAAGTTAAAGACTTACAGTACATTACTAAAAAATAGTCCCCAGATCGTACCTGTTACACCAATAGCAATTAAAAGATTAGTGAAAAAGTTGCCCAATTCTGGTTGAAAACCTAATGTTTGATCTTCTTGACCAGCGGTAAAAAATAGTGACCAAGCTTGATTATTATTAATTTGCTCTCCTTGGTTGAAATCGGAGCGAAAAATTACAGGAGCAAATAAGTCTTTGTTGTTAATAATGTCGAAATCAGTTTGCATAATATAAATTCCTCTTTTGATTGTTTTATCGATTAATCTTTATCTATTTCTAAGCTTTAAAGATTGGTTATCCAGCCCACTACACCATGTCCAGTAGCAACTTCTAGTAACAATGCTGAAACAAATCCAATCATTGCCAAACGTCCGTTGAGTTTTTCGGCAAATTCTGTAAAACCCGCTCTGGGAGTTTCATCTACATAAACTTTGGGTTCGACAGCAAAGTTATTGAGTCTGTTTCCTTCTTCAGTTGTATATCCCCGTGTAGTCATATTTTTTTCTTTATTGGTTTACGTAAATTAATATAACAAAATGTAAACTTTTATTGCAATAACTTGATTTGGGTTTTAAAACGACAGAGGCTACAGACGAGTAAAGTATGTTCGGTCATGGTATTTTTTAACGAATAAGTTAATTAAATTTTTGATTGATTCTGGTGATTTATGGGTCAGTGAAACTCCAGTTTTTAAACTTTGCAGTCGAGTCTATCGATCTCTGCTGACGAATACGTTCCTATTTGTGACAAATTTCGCTCCAATACCGAACATTCCCAGCAGCAAAATACCTAGCACAGAAGTGGGTTCGGGAACAGTATTAGTATTAATCGCGCCAATGGCTTCTAGGTCAAATCCACCCGAACCAGGAATCGGAGTCTGCCAAGGATCGTAAATGGGGCGACCCTCACTATCGAGAAAAGAACCATTACCTGGAATATCGACAATACGGACAAAGTTAATCCGATCGAGATCGATCTCTCCTGCTACTACACTAGGTTCGTTAACTAAATTTTCCAAATCAAAAGGAGTTCCCCAGGAACTTTGAATAAATTCCTCATCAGAAACCACAATTCCATTATTGACGTGCTTCCCTGCCAGATTATAAATATTCGTAGCATCCAATCGTCCAATGGGGTCTATGGGGTTGGGCGTGAGAGAAATGCTGGGAAAGCGAGCAAAATTGTTTCCATCGGTTGACACTTCTACATAGGCTAATTCGCCAAAAAGACTACCATCGGATGCAAAGCCAAATCCATTTTCAAACACGGCAAAATCTGCTCCAGTCCCGTTAATAATTGAGTTGGCAAAAGTTAAGGTGATTTCTCCTGGTGAAACTCCTGCTGCAATTTGTTCGGCAGTTAATTCTCCCAAAGAAGCAATACCGTCGAATGCACCTGTCACCTCTCCTAGAGTTCTTTCGGGCGTTTGCCATTGTTCTAAGACCCCTGGTACTGGTTGATAGTTGGTAAATCCCGTTGCCCAACCTGTAAAAATAGGGTTAACAGTGTTATTGGGAGAGACAACCCCCAGACCATCTGAACCAACAAATCCCGCAATTGCCGAATCAATTTTTCCAGGATCGAATGTCGAACCCGAAAAAGAACCTGCAACAGCTTTGCCACCTGTAAGCGATAGATTTAAAGTTATCAAAGTCAAGCTAGCTTTTTGAAAGAAGTTAAAAGTCCGCATTATGTTTCTCCTTAAATAAGTTAATTAAATGTTTGTCTGGTTTTGTCTGGTACTGATAGTTGGCTGATGGCTGAAATTCTGACCAAGCTTGCTTGACCCTCTGATAACATTCAGGTGGAGTTATAGGAAGATTTTTCAGGTAAAAAAAGGAAACTCTCATACCCGATTCCAAAAGTAAGATGACATCCTGTTCGGGATTATAGTTATCCACCGCGTCTAAAATATGTCCGTTCATATGATGTCCTTGAAGAATTACCGTATCGGGTGTGGCTAACCAAGCGTTTAGAAAAGCAGCCAGACGAGGACGAGGTACAAAGTGAGTTTTAAAAGTTTCCCCAAAGCGATCTACTAAAGGGGAATTAGTGCTACAAATAATTACGCCCCGTCCTATTTTTAAATATCCATTCCAGGCGTTATAACCAATTGCTAAAAGGTTAGTAGCAATAAAATCTTGTTGCCAATCTGAGGAATTTGCTTTCAACATTGGAATTAAATAGCTGTTTTTTTGACCTGCAATCTCTCTTTAATAAGGCATTCGATAGGCTTGTAAGTACCGAAAAGTCTATCCCACCAATCAATCGCTAGCCCGAAATTGCTATCCGACTGATTTTTTTGATGGTGAACATAGTGAATGGGCATCTTCATCCAAAAACATTTATGAGGGGCATAGTGTTGAATTTGGTGGGCGTAAGAGGCAAAAGCAGCAAATGCTAAAGTTCCAGAAATCATAATGATTCCCAAGGATAGGGATAGGATAAAGGCGGGCAAAACCAGCAATGCCACCAAACTAAAATCTAGAAAATCGCCGATGAATCCTTTGGTGGTATTACTGCGATGATGTCCGTAATGTTTAGTTAGCCCATTACCAAATTTTGGATATAGGTGCATAAAACGGTGAACCCAATATTCTAGAAAGCTGCCGAAAATAAATGCCAAGATGAAACCCAGGAATGACTGCATATAATTTGATTCAATCTGTAGTTAAAAGGAGAAAAATTGGTGCTGCAAATAATGGCATCGCGATCGCATTAGTAACGAGTTCGAGGCATCGATCGCTTACCTTATGAATTTTCCTTTGAAGAAAAATGGTCAAGCTGAAACTCCGACTGACGTTGCTGTACCTGTCGGTAACATTCAGGAGGGAAAACTGCCATATTTTGGAGCAAATTGATTTCAATACGTCCATTTTCATTAATTAACAGCAATAATTCAGTTTCTGGATTGTAGTTTTGGACTCTATCTATTAGAACTGCCATCGCTCTACTTTCTAGATTTAAAAGCTGCAAATATGCTGCAACTTTTGATTCAGGCAGAAACTGGCTAGTATACTCAACCAGATCGAAACGCCAATTAACAGAAAAAACATCCCGAATAGCTAGACTACATACCACCATCCCTCGCCCTTGGGTGAGAAACCCTTGCCATGCTGTATGTCCCAGAGGCAAGAGATTTTCTCGTATAAATAGAGGTTGCCAGTTAGAGAAAGAACTTTGCCAAACACTATTTTTGTTTAGCATTAATGCCCTCTCGCAATTTTTTAGTAGCTTCAACCATGTTTTTCAACGCAGGAACAACCTCTTCCCAGTGTCTGGTTTTAAGTCCGCAATCGGGATTAACCCAGATTTGCTGTAGGGGAAGATTAGCAATACCAGTTCGCAATTGTTCTAAAATTTGTTCGGTGGTAGGAACTACTGGACTATGAATATCGTAAACTCCATTACCAACTTGATGTTTGTAGCCAGCATCGGTAATTTCTAATAGAGTTTGGTTGTTGCTACGGCTGTTTTCAATTGACAGCACATCCGCATCTAGTCGTTCGATATCTTTAATAATGTCGCCAAATTCCGAATAGCACATATGAGTATGTATCTGGGTTTCGGGAAGTGCGATCGCAGCTGACAAACGGAAGGAATCAACTGCCCAAGATAGATAGTTACTCCAGCGTTCGGGTTTTAAAGGCAAGCCTTCTCTTAGTGCAGGTTCGTCTATTTGAATCATGGTTGCACCAGCAGCTTCTAGGTCTGCTACTTCTTCTCGTAAGGCTAAGGCAATCTGGAATGCCTGTTCCTGTTTGGAAATATCCGTCCGCGTATACGACCAATTAATCATAGTTACTGGACCTGTTAGCATACCTTTAACGGGTTTGTCGGTTAAAGACTGTGCTACTTTATATTCTCTAACTGTCATGGGTGCAGTGCGGACTACATCTCCATAGATAATAGGCGGACGTACATAACGGCTACCGTAGCTTTGTACCCAGCCATGTTCGGTAAAGGCGAAACCATTTAATTGCTGACCGAAATATTCCACCATGTCAGTGCGTTCAAATTCCCCGTGTACCAAGACATCTAAGCCTATTTCTTCCTGAGTTTTAATACACTTAGCAATCTCAGCATCGATCGCCTGTTGATATTCGGACTCGGTTAAATTACCTTTCTTGTATTGCAGGCGCAGTTTTCGTACTTCTTGAGTTTGAGGAAAAGAACCGATAGTTGTTGTGGGTAAGGAAGGGAGAGGAATTTGTTTATCGATACGTAAGGAGTAGGATAGGGAACGCTGAAAGTCTTGAGGAGTCAGGTTATCCACCTTAACTTTGACTGACTCATTAACGGGATTAAACCGATAGAAAGCCTCCCAATTAGCATCAATTAAATCCTCAGTTAACTCCTGTTCCATCTGGGTATTGTCTCCCGATATAGTTCGGGCTAAAAATCTGACTTCCTGTAACTTCTGTTCGGCAAAACTCAATACATTCCGTAACGGTTCGGGGAGTTGTTGTTCTCTGGTGGCATCATAGGGAACGAACTGCAAAGATGCCGATGGTTGTAGGGAAATATTTGAGGTTGCAGTTTGAATTTCTGATAACAGGGGAAGCACTTTATCGGTGCGAATTTGCCAGATGTTTCTTGCATCAACAACACCCACTCCCAACCGTTTATCTTGAGGAAAACCATGCTGTTTGATTAAGCCTAAATTATTACCCCTGGTAAAATCTAAACTAATTGCAGCAACGGGTAATTCTATAACCCAAGGATAGGTGTCTCCCAAGTCATCAAAATAAGTAACCAGGTTAATATCTAGTCCTACTTTAGCCAGTTCCTTATAGACAGTCTGGAAATGTGATTTAAGACTAGGTGCATCTCCTAAAACTAAAGCTGGTTCGTGTAGTTGAACTTCTTTAATTCCTAATGCTTTTAGTTCGGTTAATAAACTGCGGTAAAGAGGTAAAAGTAAACCGATCAATTCCCCTAAATCTACTCCTGATAAACGACTCAAATGCAGAAGAGTAACAGGACTAAGAATAATTGGTACTGCTTTATTTCCTAATACTTTCTGTCCCCTGGTTACTATCTCAATAAAGTCTGTAAAATCTGCTTTTGGAGTAATATTATTATCTATTTCAGGAACTAAATAGTGATAGTTAGTATCAAACCATTTAGTCATTTCTAGTGCGGGAGTTCCTGCTTTACCTCGCGCCATCGCAAAGTAACGTTCTAATCCCGTAAAAGCTTGAAACCTCTGAGGAATTAAGCCCAAACGTACCGCCCAATCTAATACCTGGTCGTAAAGGGTAGCATCGCCAATTCCAATGCGATCGATTCCTGCTGCTAATTGAGTTTTCCAACTTGCTTCTTCTACTTCTCTTACTGTTTGTAGTAAAGATTCTGCTGTTATTTTATTACGCCAAAAAGACTCTAATGCTTTTTTGACTTCACGACTTTTACCGATACGGGGATAACCTAATGTTGCTGTGGAAATATTCATTTTTGATGATTAACAAGGATAATGTAGGAATAATTAAAAATGCCAATTTTGCAGCAGAAAATACTGCAATCGCTCTAATAAAATAAGTAACAAAACGAGAGCAAATTGACATTAAAAACTGTGTGGTATAAGCAGATTGCTAACTGAAAAACTGCAATTTCATACCCTATTTGTTGATGAATTATTGATGGCGTTTTACGCAATAAATTTATTTATAATTGCTCTTAAATGTCGCTAGATCGCCATTCAATTTTCCCGCAAAATTTAGGAATTAGAATAGGCAACCATATTCTGAGTAATACTAAATGTACTCAAGATAGCGTCAAGAGAACTGCTAAATAAATCTTTGTAAAACTTTACTTAATAATTACTCTGTGGTTTGTCGTAGCACGCTTGATAATGCCCCAGACAGAGAATTAATAATTCTGGAAATCAAAAAGTATTTAAACATCTGTACCTCGCAGATTAGTTTGTTTTGCAGTGTTGGCATCGGCGGGCATTCTGACTTAGAGAAGTTGAACCTTCCCATCACAGTTGCGGGACAGCGACGGATTTACACCGAACTTTCCCCATTACTTCTAATGGCTGGTCTCCATTAGAACCGATAATTCGATTTTTATAATAACCTTAATTTGATTTATTGAGACAAGAAAATTATTTTGCTGCTTTTATTTGCCTGTTATTCCATTCCATTTTTTAGCAGATGATTCTCGCTCATCTTGGATTACGGGGGTTATTTTCCCTGTGGATGGCGGTGTTACGACAGGGAGAAATTAAAATTAAATTTGCGATTTCTAATTTATGTCCAAAAATACAGTGGTGTTGTTAATTGGTATTGCGATCGCTAACTAAAGCAAACTAAACTTTACCTTACCTTCTTGAGCCATATCTTCAAAGATTTCAAGCTCAAGCTGTTTTTATATCAAAATCATAAATCCAAGCTGTTTTTTTATTCAGTAGATTAGGAGCAGTCGTTGATACTAAACCCAAAGCAAAATTTCTGATCGCTGCTTTAACTCCTGAAGCATGGAAGATGTTAGCGTTATTTCTCGATACTTGCTGTACTTTTGTCGTGCGTTTGATTCGGGCTTGTTGATACTTGACAAAGGCAGTTTCTATATCCCTTTCACTAGCTAGATAGTCGGCTAAGACATAAGCATCTTCTATTGCCATAGCTGCTCCTTGTGCTTGAAACGGAAGCATTGGGTGGGCGGAATCCCCTAATAGTGTTACTTTACCTCGCGACCAATAAGGTAGTGGTTGATGGATAAATAAGCCCCATTTAAAGCAAGGTTCGGGACTTACTACCAGATCTTCTAAAATCTCATTGAGTTCCTCAGATTGGTTGGCAAAATCATAAGCTACGGCTTTTTTATCCGCAGCAATTGTCCAACCTTGCTGGTTCCAGTTTTTATCTTTGACAACTAATACTAAGTTGAGCCAAGATGTTGAGTTCTGTTCGTTACCATTAGGATAGACTACAACGTGATGATTTTTTCCCATCCAAACAGTTGCTTTACCCCATAGAGGACGATATTTGTCTTGAAAAGGTAAAATCGCCCTGTATGCAGCATAGCCAGCGTATTGAGCTTGATGTTGGGAAAAGAGCGATCGCCTGACGATAGAACGAACACCGTCTGCTGCTACCAATGCTTTTGCTGTTGTAGGTTCAGAATTTTGCCAGCATAGAGATAGTTGGTTATTCTTTTCTTCGTAAGACTCCAAACGTCGCGAAAAATGAATCCTACTTTTATCTTGAATAGAATTAAATAATAAGGAGTGTAAATCTGCCCGTCGGCATTGATAATAAGGTATATCGTTATCAAGTTGCCATTTCGCTAAAACTCTGTTGGAGTTAAAAGAGCGCAATTCAAAACCCAGACAAAGATGAGATACTTCCTCTAGCTGTTTGGCGACACCTAATTCCCTCAACACTCGAACCACATTAGGGCTTACTTGAATCCCGTATCCTAAAGCTTCAAAGGAATCTGCTTGCTCGTACAGTTGAAAATCAATGCCTTTTTGTTCTAAAGCACGAGCTAAAGTTAAACCACCAATACCAGCACCAACTATGATAATTTCTTCTTGCATTTGGTTTGTTCTCAATAAATAATGCTACAGATTATTAGCTTTGCTTTTCATCTGTAGCAAATATTTGCTGAAATTAGTATTGAATCTCTTAAGCGTTGACAGTTTCAGTTGTAGAAGTCTCTGTTGAAAGGGGTACTGATTTTGACTTAACAGCGCGGAACATTCCAAATCGGCACAGTCCAGCACCAAATCCCAATCGCATCAATAACATGGTAGGTACTTCTCTGAGAGATTTAATAAACCCTGAAAAGCCAAACTTAATCAATCCTTCGGGTCTAACAATTCCTTGCCAAATTGATTCTAACCAAGAAGGGAGGGTTTCTTGAGTCCAATCTGCGGTAACAACTTCTCCTTCGACTAACCCAGTTTCCGCTATTTGTTCGGAAAAGCCTTCGATACTAGAAAAGGCAGGATGTGACCACTGGTCTAGAAGTTGGCGCATTACAGGTTTTTCCCAAAAATTCAGGGGTTTTTGACGGTCATCGCGCTGATTCCAGTCTGCCACGACTAAAATACCGCCAGGTTTTAATACTCGCATCATTTCTGAAGCATACTTAGCTTTATCTGGCATATGAGGACCAGCTTCAATCGACCAAACCACATCGAAACTCTTATCGGGAAAAGTTAGTGCCAAAGCATCATCTACCTGGAATTTAGCAGTAACTCCTTGGGGGGTTAATTCTGTTGCCCGTTGTACCTGTTTGGGGCTAATGGTAACGCCCGTAACTTCAAACTCGTATTCTTTGGCTAAGATACGGCTGCTGCCACCGATTCCACAACCGACATCTAAAACAGTTGTCTTGGGAGGTAATTTATCTAAACCTCCCCACTTGACCATCTCGCTAACGAAGTCAGCTTTGGCTTGCAAAAAATCCTTGCGTCGTGGTGGTGAACCATAGTGACCTAAATGGATATGTTCACCCCAGTAAAATTCTAGAATACCGTCTTGAGTCCAGTCGTCATAGGAATTGGCTACCGTCTCAGAGGATTGATAGTTACGGGGAGTGATTAAATAGATAACAATGCCAATCGCCACGAGTAATACTATAAATCCAAGAGCGTAATATAAGTACATTAAGAAAACCGTAATATTTATTTACAATGTTCTGTATATAATATCAACTTTTGGCAGCGCACAGCTTCTTGCTTGTGAGCAAGTTTTTCGTGTAGCTAACCTTTTCGTCCACAACCAGGGGGACGATAGCCTGAGTCAGAGGTAGGAGGGAAAGAAGGATGAGAGTAGTTTGGTATAGTCTGTATTGCCAGCCAGACAAGACCAGAGTGAATTGCTGATAAGGCACAAGCCCACACTGCATCCCTGATAAAAATGCGCCCCAAAATTGCTGAAGTGAGTCCATGTCCGCCCATTAACTGGGCAATTAGCACGATACTACCCTGATAAATGGCATAACCACCGACAATACCAATAGCTAACCAAGTTAAATAACCCCGAAAGTTATCACGGCTAAATTTTGGTTGTAGTGTAATTAACCAAGTAATCAGCAGTGTTCCCAAACCCATAACTAGCCCCCAAGTGAAAGACTCAAAAGTACGAGGGTACTGACGGATGGTAAAACCATAAAGCTGATTGGTAAACCAGATACTCATGGCACTAATGAGTGCTTTTTTACGAGTTAAAGTGTTACCAGTGACCGCAGCAAAACCAACTAACGGCACATGGGGATAGATAATACTGCTTGCACTACCAATAGTGATTAAAAACAACTGCCACCGATTACTTTGAGAAATTGCCTTATTCGCTATTTGCCATAAATTCAAGTGAGATATTGAGGAATCTAGGTCAGATTTGGCAGTAATCAAACTTGAATCATGGTTTTTTTGTTTTAGAGATTTCATAGTTCAGCTAATAATCTAATATCTGTGAAATTTTGGTTTTAAGTTGCTCGATCGTTGTAGATTGACTTACTTCATCGAGTAGAGATGATATTTGAAACCCTAACGGGACACCCAGCTTGATTCTTTCCAGTAGCTCTTGTTGTGCGAAAATATCTTTGGGAGTTCCTTCTAATATCAGTTTGCCTCGATCCATGACAAATACCCAATCTGCCCAACGAGAGACCCATTCTAGATCGTGAGTTGCTATGAGTATTGTAGTGCCTGAGCCATGAATTGTAGCTAAAGTTTGTGCTAGCGATCGAGTATGTAGGGGATCGAGATAGGCAGTAGGCTCGTCTAATAATAATAATGTTGGTTGTAAAACCATTACCCCAGCGAGAGATACCCGCTTTTTCTGACCGAGACTCAATTGATGAACTGGTTTAGTGGCAAGAGAGGTAAGTTCAAATTGAGCAATGATTTCTGGAACTCTTTGAGCGATCGCAGTTTCGGAAAGTCCGAGGTTGCATAAGCCGTAGGATATATCTTCTTCCACAGTGGAGGCAATTAATTGTTGTTCGGGATTTTGGAATACCAGTCCCACCTGTTTTCTTAAGCTTATTAGAGAATTGCGATCATATTTAAGTCTCTTCTCTCCATAGCGAATACTGCCTTGCTGCGGTTTGTATAGTCCATTAGCCAACAGAAATAGCGTTGTTTTACCACAACCATTTTGACCGATGAGAGCACAGCGTTTCCCTCTCCGAATGCGTAGGGTTAAACTATTAATCGCAGGTTGGGTTGTCCCTGGATAAGTATAGTAAATATCTTCAAATTCCAACAACCACTGGGACATATTATTTATAACTGTAAATTCCAAACTGTCAAAGCCAGACAACCAAGACTAGCTTCGATCGCATATCTTTGATTTAGGTGATAATTTTGAGAAGACCAAACTCTAAACTCCCCATTAAAACCTCTTGCTGCGGTGGAAAGAACGAATTGTCGGTAATGTGCCAAAGTTTTTTGCAAAAGTTGACTTACCAGTAAACTAAGACTATAAATCCATCGCTGGCAAGTGCAGTAACCATTGCGGGATTGTTGAGCAATCCAGAGTTCTCTAGCGGTGGATAACAGGATAAAGATAAATCGATACATCAGAAGTAATAGTTCAGTTAATACTACAGGGCAGCCAAGACGACGCAATACTTGTAATAACTCTGTAAAGGGAGTCGTCAATAAGACAAAGTAAAGGCAAGAAACCGTACTAATTGTGCGCCAAAAAATTAAACTTGCTTGTATTAAGCCCTGATCGCTGAGATAAAAATAATAAGAGCCAACAGTCAATCCAGACAAAGCATCTGCTTGAATCGCTGCCTGTGCCGAGACAGCTACACCAGATATTATTAATGCAGGAATGCTGGTTACCCAAAATCCGATCGCTAAACCCAACATTTGCCCGTAAACTTTAACGGGAATGCGAGCATAACCAACAACCCAAACACTCATCCATAAAGCGATCGCGATCTGTACGGGTGGATGGGCAATTAGGGCGATCACTAACCCCAATAAAGCAAATCCTAACTTATGTTCGGGCGGTAGATGGCGTAAACGATTGTTATGGGATAAGTTATCGAGCCAGAGGTGCATGAATATTAAGCAATAAGTAATAGGTAAATTAATTGTTTACTTTTTTTGATTGCGTCCTTTATATAAACCAATGGCATAACCAATTACTCCTGCCCCAATTGCTGCTTGGGAGGAAAATAGGAGGCTTTCAATTTCCCCACTAGGAGGTTCAAACAAAGGCTCAAACCAGGGTTCATAGGTAGGCTGTATTTCGGCGATCACTTCTTCGGCTTGTCCGTCTGCACCACCATATTCTCCCTTGACAAAGATTAATGGTATTACGGCTAGGGCAATAACCGCGATCGCCAGAACCCAATTTTGTCGCGCTGATGAGGATTTATTCATATTTTTAATTTCTAATCAACTTCAGGGTTTTTAATTCTTCTTGGTTGTATTCCTGTAACCAGTTCCACACCAGCACGGTCAGTAATCCTTCAATAATTGCCAGT
>JBFRWK010000275.1:0-14088 GCA_051439545.1 Xenococcaceae cyanobacterium
TAACCATGACTGCTTTGACTATAAGCTTAGGATTAAAGTCCAAAGGAATCACTTTTTAACCCTTAACCTTTACCCCTACTCACTCAACATCTTTAGATGCTGTTGACGAGTTATTTAACCACACCCCTGTACTATCAAAAGAAGTGTAAGCAGCCTTCAAAAAATTAACAACCCGTTGTTTTCCTAAAATTCCAAATCCTTTATATTGTCTTGCTTCATCAAACTTCAATCGATTTTGATTAATCTTATATCTTTCTTGATAACCAAGCTTAGGAAAGTCTACTATCTTAACTCGATACTTTTTAATTAATTTCTGTACATCATCATCCTCTTCAATTGGCGACCAATCATCACACAGACCATTATTTCTCACTAGAATATGAGTCATTTGGTTTTCATAACAGTTAAGTGAAGCCACAAACAACTTGATACTGTCATACTCACCATTGCAGATAAACCATTTACAAAAATCTACATCATAATCCTTACCCAGTTTGAGTAACTGATTTCGATCGATCCAAGCTTTCATTGCCCGATGAACTTGAGAAGGTAAACTAACAATTACAGGTTTTTCGATAGCCATCTCAAAGATACGGTCAGCTTTATTCGCTTGTTTCTCATCTTCGGTAAAGACAGCATACTGACATATATCTTTATAAACACCAGCCACATCGGGATTAGACCTATCTGTTTCTACAGCCACAAAAGGTAAGTTCTTATCTAAGCAATACTGAATCATTGTCTTAGCTATAAATGACTTACCTACGCCCCCCTTCTCACCATCTAGCAAATGAATTGTTGCCATAAACTATCCTCTAGTATTGGTTGAACTCCTCTGATAAATCAACATTTGTACCTGATAATTCCTTTGGTTTAGTTTTAATAGATTTACTCGTCACCTTGGTTTTTGTCTGGCTTTTACTTTTAGATGCTCCTACATCCGACTTAGAATCTAGATGAGAAGCTGATTCTACTTTTTTTACTTTATCAGGTTCAACTTGATTCAAACTCTTATTCGATTCATCTTTAGACAAAGTTACATCTTCTGATGATGCCAAAGAATTTGACTCTGATTCTGACGAGTCATTTTTTTTACTTTGTGCTGAGGAGATTCTTTTTTTTCGTGCTGCGGATTGTTTATTGATTTCCGTTAAATATTGTTTGAGAGTAGCGTCGGAAATTAAAATTTCTTGTTCGGCTAGAATCTCTGATAAATCTTGATAACTATATCCCTTCTTTAAAGCACTTTTAAGTTTTTCTCGCAGATAGTAAATACTTTCTCGTAGGTTCAGTTTCTCTTTTGGTTTTTCCTTTAACTGACCTAATTTCGCTAAAGTAGTTTGTAGCTTATCAACATGAATCTTCTGATTAGGTTTAGTCTTGACCATTATCTATTCTCCGCTTACTACTTTCTCTGATTACTTCCATGACATCATCATTGCTCAACAGCTAGATTAATGTAAATCAAGATAATAATTATTTAAGTAATTTAATTGATAGATATATTCTTAAATAGCTCATTACCAATTAGGTATCTAAAGTAACCAAAATATCTTCATTATCGAGCGAGTGTATTTATGCTTGATTATTCTGAGAAACTGTTCTCTTTTTCCCAGTAGCAGTCTCTTGAGATTAATCAAGGTGGTCAGAAATGGTGGTACTCACTATACAATTTTTGCCTTGGGGCATCGCTGCGCTAAAATTGTGAGTGAGCCAAAGGGGAAACCCCTTTGGAAACCCCGATTGGTCGGTGGGGGGTAAAGGGAATGATGGTATGAAGTGAGACGGAGATGGGAGACATGAAGAATTTACCTATCACCATTTTTTTTATTAAACACCAAACCAATTAAAAAAGCTACTGGGAAAAAGAATATGCGGAATGCTATTGCCCGTATTGCTAAACTCAACAGTGGTAATATTAATTCTTCCGAACAGCATACCAAAAGAGCCAGAGAAACCCCAAATGCTAACCCCGAAATTAAGAACATTCGGTTTATCGGTCAACCTGAAACCAAGGATAGTCCAACTTTAGACAGCATAGTTCGACAGCGTATAGGGGAGCAGACGATTCGTAAGAATGCGGTTTTATGTGTCGAAATGCTCCTAACCGCCAGTCCCGAATACTTCCGACCCGATGAGCCTAGTAGGGCAGGATATTATCAACCAAAGCGTTTAGAAGACTTTCAACAAGCAGTCCATCAATGGCTTGATGAGCAGTATGGCGACCGTATTGTCAGAGCGGAGTTACATTTAGATGAAGCTACACCCCATATTCACGCTTACCTAGTCCCGCTAGATGAAAGAGGTAAGTTAAATTGTCGGGGATTATTTGGAGGAAGGGAAAAAATGAGTAAGTTTCAAGATAGCTACGCGGAAGCTCTTGCTCCTTTGGGACTAGAGCGAGGGATTAAGGGGAGTCGAGCCAAACATACTTCGGTTAAACAATACTATGCTGCGGTTAATAAAGAACCAGACTTGACTCTGGATATGACAACTATTCAACATCAATTAGCAGACCGAACTAGGGCAATTAGAGAAAAAGAAGCTCTCCAACGTACTGCCAAAGCACTGGCATCTGAAAAGGAAGTTCTACAACAGCGTCTCCGAGATTTAGAAGTTAGGGTACATAGTCAAAATAGAGAACTAGAAAAATGGAAAACTAAGTATACAGATCTGGCTAGTAAAGTACGGGACTTACCGTTAGAAAAAGTAGCTTATGAATTAGGTTTAGACCCAGACCCAAAGGATAAACATAAGTGGCAAAACGAAGGGCATATTATTAACATTACTGGCAGTAAGTTTTATGATTGGAAAGAATTAAAGGGTGGTGGTGGAGCAATCGATTTGGTAATGCACGTTAATAATTGTGATTTTAAACAGTCAGTAGCTTGGTTAAATGACCGTTTTGGAGAAGGTGCGACACTTGATGCTGTTACTTATAAGACTAGAGAAATTATTCAAGAAAAACCAGTACTTAAATTTACTCCACCAGTGCCAGAGTCGAGTAAATGGCAAGAGGTAAGAAAATATTTAACTCGCTCTCGTAAATTACCAAGTGGGTTGGTAGATGCCCTGCATAAAGAGGGGTTAGTTTATGCTGATGAAAAACAAAATGCGGTCTTTATTCGTCGTTCTTTAAATGGGTTAACTAAGGGTGAAGAAAATGAAATACAAAATTCACCGCGTCTCCCCCTCTCCGTGTCTCCCCGTCAACCATCTCCAACAACCTCACAAAACAACGCGATAACTGGAGCAACCCTAAGAGGTACAGCAGGAGAAGATAATACTTTTAAAGGATTAGCCCCCCGAACGAAGCGAAGTGAAGGGTGGTTTTATTTTCCACAGGGAGGGCAATCGAGTGACCCGATAAATAGAGCCGTGTTAGTAGAGTCTCCTATTGATGCTCTCTCTTTTGCGGTGTTAGACCGTAATGATAGTCGTCGAACGATTTATATCTCTACTGATGGGGCTGGTCATGTACCTAATGAATTTTTACAGCAGTTAAAAGATGTAGTGGTTGCTTATGATAATGACCAAGCAGGTAATTTAATGGCTCAAAAAGCATTATCCCAGTTACCGAATGCTGTCCGTAAAACGCCCAAAGCTATCGATTGGAATTCTGAACTTGTGAATCAGTTTAATTGGTCAAAAGAAAGTCGAAGCTCCGAAATAACAAGGCAGCCTCAACAGTCACAAAAAAGGGATAGAGGATTGAGTTTATAGACACGAGATTTAGCATAAACTCACCTTGAGGGTAAAGAAAAAGAACATTAAAGCCAATTACCCAATAAAACAAAAGAAGACCAATAAAAGGGGGAATCAAAACGAGGATTGTTTAAGAGAGATAGTTGCGCTTGGCGTAATGCTTCTACTTTAGTCGAGTTAGCTTGAGCTAATTTTTGATAAAAGTTACTCATGAGTAAAGAGGTAGCCTCATCATTTACTTGCCAGAGACTGCCTAAAGTACTTCTAGCCCCTGCACGGACAGCAACACCTGCTAATCCTAAAGCTGCTCTTTTGTCTCCACTCAAGGTCTCGCAAGCACTTAGTACCAGTAGTTCTATTTCTTGTTCTCCCCCTCGTTGCTGAAGTAAATTACGTAATTGATTAATATTAAGGCGATCGTCCCAAGTAAGGATAAAAGTATTTTCGGCTTGAGAACTAAACTGACCGTGAGTAGCCAAATGCACTACAGGAAAAGGAAGTTCAGCAATTTTACTTTGGAGACTGCTACTAGTAAATTCTTTATTTAGCAGTATGTCGGTTTCTGCTACTTCGGACTTGATGGTATCTAACTCATTAGCTACATATTCAAGGGCAGGAAAACCACCTCTAGCTTCGGTTAATCCTGCTGTTAAAGCCTTAAGTTGCTTCTGGGCAATGGGTTGGGGTTGAACTAACTGTAAACCAGGGGCAAGGGCAACGGCATATTTTTCAATTAAATATTGCTGTCCATCGTGAAGGATAGACATAGGAATGTTTCGCAGAGAACTATCGAGAACAAAAACGAGGGTTTTAACTTGGCTACTGGCTAAATCTTGCTCTAAGGGACGAATAAGCCAATCGTATATTTGTTTTGCCAAGGGTAAAGTTTCACGGCTGTTAACTCTGGGGAGGGTTTGAGTTAATCTTTGTAAAATACGATCTCTCCGTTGGGAATTATCGATAGGGACAGTATAGTGTTGTAATTGCTGTTGGGGCAATTTGAGAATAATTTCAAAGCGGTCTGGTAGAACAATAGGATAAACAATAGCAGCGTTAGGATCGTCTTGGTCAGTAATTTGATCTAGTAATACAGGTTGGGCATCTAAACAGGTAGCGCGGAAAAAGTTTTCTAATTCTGCTAACTGCAAAGAATCGATCGCTTCACGGGCTGCGGTTAAATCTTCTACGTTAGGTTCGCTGTTGTCTTTGGTTTGTAAGAGTAAATCAACATATTCACGGTAAATAGGTTCGACACTTTCGCGAAAAGAAAAGCGAATTTCTGGGTTAACCGAAACTAGATCGCTACGGAGGGACTGCAAAGTATTAACTGCTTGTTTGTAGGCAATAGTTGCTTCTCTGGCTTGGTGTTGAACTTTAAGCAGTCTGCCTAACTGCCATTGCCACTGATAAGCTATATCTTGGGCATTAGCTGCTTGAGAAATGGCTAAAGCCTGTTGAGTTAACTTCTGGGCTGGTTGCCATTGCTTTTCTAGCTCGTATAGTCTGCCTAAATTACCTAAAGCATAGGCTTCTGTAGGTTTGTCGTTTAATTCTCTAGCTTGAGTTAGGGCTGTAGTTAGAATCGATTGGATTTTTTGTGGTTTAATTAGGGTTTGTATGGTATTGGATTGATAACGAAGTTTAGTTAAACTTTGAGCATAATTAATACGGGCGTATACTGTAGGACGATTTAGTTTTGCTCGATCTAATCTGGTTTCAATTTCAGATAGTAAAGGGGGAATATCTGGGGATGTTTCTGTTTCGATTAACAAGTTTAAATAGTTTAATAAGGCTTTAATTTGTTGCTCTAAGGATGGAGAATTGTTTACTACCTGCTGATAATAATCGATCGCTTGGGTATATTCTTGTTGAGAGTAGGCAACATTTCCCAGACTAAATAGAACTGCGCTAATATCTTCAGCAGAACCTAAGTTTTGGGCAACTTCTAAACTACTTTCTAAAGCTTGTCGAGCTTGTTCTAACTCTCCTACAGATTGTAAGCTATTGCCCAAAGAACGTAAGCCCACGGCTTTGGTTAGAGAATCGGGTTGTTCTTGAAGAGTTCGATCGAGTTCGGTTAATAGCTTACCCGCACGACGATAGAAACCGAGACTTTGTAGAGCTTGAGCCTGATTTATTTTACTACGAATTACCCCCTGAGTATTGCCTAAGCTTTCATAAATAGAAGTTACTTTTTGCCAGGTTGTTAAAGCTAGTTCTGCTTTTCCTTGAATCAGTTGTAATTTTCCTTTAAGGTCTAAAGTAGGAGCTAGTATTAATTGTCTCTCGCGATTATCGGGAAATTGCTGTAATATTTCTTCGCTTTGGGCTATTAAATCCCCTACCTTATCCCATTCTCCTAACTTTTGATAGGCTAAAGCCAAATTGCTTAAAATCGCAGCTTTTGCTAAACTATCCTCTGGAATAATAGCTAAAGCTTCTTCTAACAGCCCAACAGCTTCATCATATTTTCCTGTTTGATAAGCTTGTCGTGCTTGTTGAATTATTTTTTCAGACGACTGTGTTTGACCGATATCTAAACTATCAGTTTTTGCTGTAATAACATTCTGGGCAGTAACTCGAATAGGAGAAAATAAAATACAACCCAGAGTAGTAAACAAAGCCAACAAAAATAGACCAATCCAACGGCGCGATCGATAAAATAAACTGTATTGACGAGTTGCGTTTTTTCCCTTTTTATAGCGATAAATCATAATTTTAAATACTAAACAAAATTGATTACATAGGATTAAATTTTTAGCGATCGGCTATCAGCTATTAGCTATTAGCTATTAGCTTTTAGTAGCGACAAAACGAATCACCTCTACACGATAAATGTGCAATATTATTTTTGTATTTCATAGAATCAAACTATCCCTCCTCTGCGGTTCATAAAAAATCTCTTAAAAAGGCTTTAATTCGATCGCAAAATAAACACCATCCTCCTGCAAACTATCCCCCTCATTCTCTATATCTATCAAAGGAATACCCCAATCCAACCTCGCTGCAAAAAAATCCGAAACCTGTAACCTCAAACCCGCACCAATAGAAACTAGGGTATTTTCTTCAAACTCAACATCATCCGAACTCCACACCGTACCAAAATCGACAAAAGGAACAACCTGTAAAGTAGTTTGCCATTCAGGAATACGTAAAATAGGAGTCCTTATTTCCGCCGAAGCAGAAAAACCATTATCTGCCAGCAAAGCATCTTGGCGGTAGCCTCGCACATTGAAGACACCACCCAAGCTAAATTGTTCTAAAGCAACTAAAGCTCGATCGGCAAATTGTAAATCTGCCTTTATTAACAAACTAGTATCTTCCGTCAATAACTTAAAATATTGAGCCTGTCCCCGCCAAGCAAAAAACTTACTATCTGGTTTATCTCCATCATTGATAGTGGCATCAAACGCATCTATACCAATACTAAACTGAGAACGGAAAGCCAATACTTGACTCTCACCGCGATCGACATATTCTTGAAATAAACGCAGGGCAGAAATACTAAGTTCGCCGTCATCACTAGCACCCCTAGATAAAGGATAACCTTGTCCTAGAAGCGACGTTTCCGAATCATCCTTAGTAAAAGCAATACCCACAGCGATATCTTGATTTGGCGTTTGATAGACAGGTTGACGATAAGCTATTTCATAATGACGGGATTGGGATTCGATATCGAGTTCGTCAAACGGTTCTTCAATAATTTCGCTATCAGTACGATTATGAACGAGGCTAATCGTGCCATTATAAGGATTAATGGGGACAGTATAACTAAGATCGCTGAGGGCATCGCTACCATCCGTATTAATATAGGCGATGTTGATGCGATCGCCAAATCCGAGCAGATTATTATGGGTGATTTGGACTTGTCGGCGGTCTGTACCAACACTGGGAACACGATAATTATCAAAACTAATCTGTCCCGAAAAAGCGTCTGCTTCCTGTACATTCACTTCCAAAATACTGGAGGCGGGATGAATCCCTGCTGATAACTCCGCCGATAGATTAGCAATTAACGGGTCTAACCTTAATAGTTGTAGAGCTTGCAGCAGTTTATCCCTATTCAAAGGTGCGCCTGTAGCTATCTCTAGGCGACTTCGGATATAGTTACGATTAAGTCTATTTAAACCAGTAATTTCAATAGCTTCGACAATTCCTTCTACTACTTGAATAGTAATAACTCTGTCTTCAATATCTTGAGGAGGAATAAAAGCACCAGAGTTAATATAGCCATTTTCTACATAAAGATTAGTCAGCGCAGCTTGGGCTTCTAGTAATTCGTTAAAAGAAATAGGGCGGAGAGTGTAGGGTTTAAGAACTTGGTCTAATTCCTCTTGGCTAAAAACCGTATTGTCTAATACTTCAAACTTGCGAATAATAATCTTGTCAGGAAGGGGTAAAGAAGAAGGCGGAAGCTCACCAGGAGTTAGTTCTGGGACAGGAAAATCGTCTGTTAAAGGTGGTAATGGAGATAATTCTTCAAATTCTTGCTCTGGCGGTACAACTGGTTGAATTGTTTGGGAGTGGGCAGGTAAAGCAAACAGATAAAATAATGGGAATAAAAAAGGAGACGATTTTAAATTAAGATGCTTCATACTAGCTTTTAGTTATTAGCTTTTAGCTTTAAGTTTTGAGTTTTTGGTTTAAAGAATTTAACATTTTAGATACTTCAACTATTTTGTTATCTAATAACTCACATATTTCCAAGGTGATATATTTTAAATCTCTGGCGATAAATAATTTAGTTCTCACTTCATAAACACTTCCTTGTGCGATATCTAAAAAGCGACCAAATTCTTTATTGCGACTACAACCTTCAAGATTAGATTAGATCGATACTGAACTCGTCTTAATTTGATTGGTCAATCCATATTTTTTGTCACCTGGAAAATCGGTAAGTTATTTTATATAAATTAATCGTGAAATTATGATTTTTTTGCTATATTTTTACCTTAGTAAAATCTTGCATTAAATAATATTTAATAAGCAAACAATTTGATAATATTATGAAATCTAATAGCTATTAGCTAATAGCTAAAAACTAATGACACTGAGGATAATTAACTGAAGACGAAGAAGAAACCGTATAGGAATTTTCTGCAACCAGGGTGAGCCTACCATTTGCACCCCTAATCCAACCTCTTGCTTGGATAATTTCGGGTAATTTTGGCGTAGGAGATTCTTTTTTCGCCTCTAATCTGCTACTTAGAGTATTTTCTGTATCCAGAGAATTAATTGCTACCCATTCAGGGGATATGGTTGCATTTCCTTTTAAAGATTGATTAGGACTAGGAGGTAAACCACCCCGTCCAGTAACAATAAATTCGCTTGACTTTCCCTCGGTTTCCCTGTCGTCTGCTAGACAGCTTTGAGAAATTAATTGAGAAGGGTCTACTACTTCTGTGGGTAAATTAATCAATCCTTGAACTGGGTCAACATCAGGAGTATTGATCGCAATTTCTCCATCTAAGCCAAATTGAGAAGAAACACTAAAATCAATAAACTCCTCGCCAAAAATTGAGTTAGTAGCAATGGCAATACTTCCCCCATCTCCTTCAAAAGCTTCCGCAGTAATTTGGTAAGTGTTATCTGTCGGGAAAGCAAGGATAAAATTAGAGTTAATCTCAACATTACCACCGTCTCCTCCTGCTTCGGCTGTTCCTGCGCTGGCAGTTATTTCCCCACTATTAATAAACTGTAAGTTATCTTCAAGGTTGAGGGTGATGTTACCCCCCTGAGTACTAGCAGTAGCAGCAGTAATAAAACCATTGTTGAGGGTAAGTTCTTTTGTTGTAGCGGTAATACTTCCTCCTTTTCCTGTACCCGAAGATTGAGCCGTAATTTCTCCCCCATTACTTACTGTTAAGTTGGGGGTGTTAATAAATAAGTCTCCTGCATCGCCTGTACCTTCTGCTTTGGTAAATAAGCTACTTTTTACGGAAGTATCGCCAATAGTCCCAGTACCAGTTATTTCTACTGATTCTGTCGCGTTGACAGTTAAAATTCCCCCTGCTCCTCTTTGATTATCAACTGCACCTTGTCCTAACAAAGAACCTGCGCCTACTCTACCTCCATTGCGAATAATCAAATTATTAACATTTAAGCTTACATTAGCACCATTACCAATACTAAAAGTATCAGCGGATATTCTAGCTCCATCTTCTACCGTTAATGTTCCAGTATTAACAATTAATTCTCCTGCATTCTCAGTAGATTCTAGTTCTGCTGAAACAAGGATAGCACTACTACCAAATGCATCAGCATCAGGAACAGTACCACTCAGTAAGATCGAATCTGAGGCATTGATAGTCAAAGTTCCACCCTGACCAGCACCAAAAGTAGCACTTGATATTTGCCCCCCATCTCGAATAATTAGTCTTCCTGTATCAATGGTCAAATCGCCAGCATTTCCTGTTGCATCTGGTTCAACTTGAGAAGTTATACGACTAGTTTGATTAGAGCCAAGCACTTCTAGCAATTCAGAAGCATTAATTACTAGATTTCCTGCATTACCAATGCCAAAGGTAGTAGTAGAAATTTCTGCTGTGTCATTGACAAACAATCTACTAGTTTCAATAGTAATATTCCCTCCATTACCTCGATCTCCTGTAGATGAAATAGCACTAGGAAAAGAGTCTTCTTCGGTTTCAATGCTGCCACTTACTTCTATAGATTCAGAAGCAATTATATTTAAATTACCACCCTGACCTTCTCCTTCAATACTGGCAAATGAACCTATAGTTGAATTGCGAACAAATAAATTCTTAGTTTCAATATTCAAGTTGCCAGCAACACCATCACCCTCCGTTGTTGTTGATAAAAATGAATCTCCATTCAATTCCACAAACTCAGAGGCAACAATTGTTAAATTACCGCCTTCTCCTGCTGCGCAATTACCAAGTTCAAAACAAACATCCGATGCTATAGTCGATCCGTCGGTAAGAGTAAGCCTTTGAGTATTGATTGTTATATCTCCCGCAGCACCATCATCTTCTGTGGCAGTTAATAATAAAGCACCTTCACTCAATGCAACCGTGTCAGTAGCAATAATCGCAATATCCCCACCATTTTCTGCTCCAAATGTATTAGAGCTTATTGCTGACTCTCCAGTAAAAGTTATATTTTGTCCTTGAATCTGAATATCACCACCTCTTTCACCGCTAGTGTCAACCAAAGCTAAGTCTGATAAACTTATATCTTGAAAATTCTCCACACCTTCATAATTCAAAGCCCATCCTTGAGCTATGGGAATTAAACTAACTGAATTATTGCCAGCAACACTACCAATTTCAATTCTTCCTGCTTCTGCCGTTAAAATTCCTCCCTCTAAATATACTTCGCCACCAACAAGAGCTAAAGTATTTCCTGGCTGGACTTGCAATCCTACTTCAAATTCGCCACTACTATCAGTAGCAAAAGAGCGATTAACTATATTTCCTGGTCCTTCTCCTAAACCCAAACCAATAGGAATAGAAACAGTCAGCAAAGGCTGAGTTTGAGTATCTGTAGTGCTGAATTGGCTTCCATCAGCAAAGTTAATACTTTGTGCGGTACTAGCAAGAAAAGAACCACTTACATCCAAAGAGGCATTTTCACCAAATATAATACCGTTAGGGTTAATCAAAAATAAATTAGCAGTACCATTTACCCCTAAAGTGCCGAAGATATCGGAAGGATTTCCACCTGTAATACGACTAAAGATATTAACTACACTATCTGGGTTAGCAAAGAAAACTCTTTGTCCATCTCCAATATTGAACTCTAGAAAGCTATGAAACAGATTAGCATCTCGAATTGCTCCTCCTTCAATCAAGTCAGCAATTTCTCCTCTAATATTTACATTAGGTGTAACACTAGAGTTTTCAGTTCCTAAAGTATTATCAGGAATTATTTGAGCATTTACTAATTGATTCGGTATTAACGTTGCCAGAATAATACTTCCACTTAATATATATAGTTGATGATTTAAAGATTGCATTACCAAATAGAAAAATCAAAAGAGATTATTAAATTCATATAGTCAAAGATCCAGAGCATAAATAATTCTATGCTCTGGTTGTTAGAAAGTGAATTAATTAGATTAAAATGCACCTCTATTTTGTAGCTTGTATAGCTTAAACTATTACTGATTAAACTTGATTTTTGGGTTGACACTTTAGCAAAAAGCTTGTTCCCAATGCTCCCAAAATAAGCAGGCTAACTGTTGTGCTAGATTCAGGGATAGTATTAGTAGATGTAGGTATTTCTTCTGCTCCGAGAAATAGAGTATCCGCTAAAGGAGTCTCCTCGAAAGGAGACTGAGAAGGAATTGTAGCAGTTAAAAGATTTTCATTTAATATATAGGATATGTCATTAATTGCTCTATTTGTTGAAAAGTTCTCAACAAATAGAGAAGGAAAACTTCCATCACGAGCATCATTAAATTCAAAATCACCATCTGGTGTACGTTTACCCCTTTCTCCATTTAATTCTAAGATAAAATCTTCAATTACAAAATTATCTTCTGGTCTTAAAATTTCATACAAAATAAAAGAATTATCAGAAGAAAGGCTTGCCCTAAAATTGGCTAACTCAACAGGGCTATCTTCTGGAGTAATATTTATATCTTCTACAAAACCATCTTCGCGATCGCTAGTAAGGTCTTGTCCTCCTGTCGCTGTATAATCCTCAATAGCTCCTTCAAAGAAACCTAAAGTAAAATTTGTATCAACACCATTAACTATAGTACTGTCAATAATCAGTTGCTCATTTTTAGTTCTATCAAAGGCATTAAATGTAGCACCTTCTGCTTCTTGATCTTGACCATTAGAAGAATATCTTGTTCTTCTCCTAGCTTCTGCTGAATCAACAAAAGTTCCTAATGCTACTCCTGTAGCCAATGCTGTAACTGTTAATAATTTACCTAATTTCATCTTCATTAACTTCCTACTTTTTCAAATTAAGACAACAACTCTGATTATTTTTGCTCAAATTTATAATTAAATTGCACATAGTCATCCTATGCTTTTCGTTCCTAAGAAAATAAAAATTATCCATGAACAAACAAGGCAAATTTATAAACAAAATGTATAGATAATATCAGATATAACTCGGCAACTAAATACAACAAGTAACATTATTTAAGTCATTAGTAAATACTTGTAATTAATATTTAATTATTCTTGATGGATCAAGAAAATATGCAAATTAAGCAATAATAAGATTGACACAAACACTAATTGATGATATTTCAGTACCGCCATGACCAAAAATAAACTCACTATAATCAGCCATATCATCTAGACCCATCAGATTTAAAACTATTTCTACAACCAACCAAATTGTTAACTTATATAACAATCTATGCCATTGTATATTCATTGCTGCACACCTAATTCGCTTTCATTATCTACATATTTCTGGCGAGGAGAAAGGTATGCAGTTTTAGATGAATGTGTCAAATTGATTGGTGCGCCAACTCCGAATGCAGCAATTATAAATACTTTTAAATATTCCTATTTATTTTTCAATGTAGCTTCTAACTCTTCTAGTGCTTGAAGGCTTCCCACCTGCCAAGAACGTTCGATCGCAGAACCTATAAATAAACTTTTAACATGTTTCATGATTAACTTCCTTTAGTATTAATTTATTTCTTCTGTAGATTCTTATTTCTGAAGAGAAAGAAGGTATGCAAAAAGTTTTTATCAAAAAAAAAGAAAGCATTTAAGTTTCCTTGGTTTCAATAGCGCGATCGCTTTTATGGAGATGAAGGAAAAAAGCGATCGCTGTTCAGAAAAGAAATTGCGATCGTTCTTGAGCTTGTTTACATTCTGGGTTTTCAATAGATTGTTATTACATAATCAAAGAGTCTGTCAAGCCAAGACCGCTATACTCAATAGCTATACTCGATATTAGTTATAAAAGTTTGAGGATTGAAAGATAGGTTCGATGAATCGACATCTTCAATCACAGCAAGTAAATCTCCATCTTCATAAACTCCCGTGCCAGATATACCTACAATTGGTGACGCTTCCAAACTATAAGTACCAGAATCTAGTCGAATAATGTCTCCATCTTCAAAATCTGTTATGTGAGCATAGTCCTCATTGCCTGCATTCTTGTAAAGATTGCCATGATAATCTCCTAAAATAAATACATCATCTCCAGCACCACCAGTCAATCGGTCGATATTAACATCGTTCCTACTTTGAGAACCAATAAGAGTATCATTGCCAGAACCACCATTTTCTTCATTGTCGTACACTATGTTGTTAGTGGCAGATAAATCTAGATCGTAGTTAATACGACCATCATCTCCTCCATTGTAAAACTCTACACGAGTGAAGTAAGTTCCAGCATTCGCTTCATAGTTGATGGAGTCTTCAGAGTCGCCCCCATTACGAG
>JBFRWK010000276.1:0-6999 GCA_051439545.1 Xenococcaceae cyanobacterium
CCTTCTGGAATCTCTATCGGCAGCTTTTCAAGTTTCATTCTGCTATTAAAGCAGATGGACAGTTTTTGAGCAACCCCAGTATTTCTCCTCGAAGGCGATCGCTGAGAGCGGTTATTGAGCAGTTACCTTTTTGTGCCTATTCTGATATCTATTTTCTCCAAAAACAAAGTTGTGATGCAATTTTTAGAAAACATCAAGGAAGAAAAAAGCAGATTAAAAAAGGTAAAAGAATTGGTCCTTGCGATTGTCTAGTTACTTGGCAAAAGCCCAAATCTTGCCCTAAAGGCTTATCTAAAGAGGAATTTGACTCACTGCCTCCCAATCTTCTCCTGAGAGAAGTTCACTATTATATTTGTATTCCTGGCTATCGAACCAAGCAAGTTACCTTAATTACTACTTTACTTGATATTCAACTCTATCCTACACTAGAATTAGTAAAAATTTATGAATTAAGATGGGATGTTGAACTAGATTTAAAACATATTAAAACTACTCTAGGGATGGATATTTTGCGAGGGAAAACTCCCGCAATGGTCAGAAAAGAAATATATATTCATCTTTTAGCTTATAACTTATTAAGAACAGTAATGTGGCAAGCTGGAACTCAAAAAGGAGTAAATCCCTTACGTATATCGCTGCAAGGAACTCGTCATCATCTGAATAATTTTATCCCAGAATTAAAAGATGCTAATAGCATAAACCGAGAGCAATTATATCAAATAATGCTCAAATTAATTGCCCATAAGCTTCTTCCCTATCGACCAGCAAGAGTTGAGCCGAGAGTCAGAAAACGTCGCCCTAAATCCTATCCTCTCATGCAACAACCTCGCCAATTATATAATCAACAATCTGCTTAAAAATTGGGTAATTAAAACTCAACTTATTCCTCGATAAATCAGCAAACAAGGTGCTTTTTTGACTTGTCAAAATCCCCTGAATTTTGACAGATTTGACTTGTCTAAATCTAGTTCTTTTTCTTTTGTTAATTATGCTCCAATTACCAGCGACTAAAACAGCAATCTTCTCTCCTCTATTTCTCTAAAAATTGGCCTGACTAATTTTTCGTTTCTCAATTGAATTGCTTGTCGGACGTGGATTTGGAGCTTTTCTCTTTACGCTTTTCTCTTATCTTAGTGACATTCCCTTCATTACCAATAATCAAATATTTACCATCGGCAGAAGTGCGATCCGATGCCCAATAACCTGTGATGCTCGCGTATACTTTATTGGTACTGGCGTTCTCGTTATAAACTCTGACAATACCATCTCTCAAGCCTAGATTCTGTGAGACTTTCTGAGTTATCCCCCCACCGTTAGCGAGATAAATTCCCAAACAGAGAAGGGCGATCGCTATTCCTAATACCCATAACTCAGCAGCCCCACCAGTTTTAAGCCTCCGTCGGGGATTTGATACTGAAATAGCCCAGACAGGCTCAGGATAAAATAGCTGTACTCCTTGCTTGGTGAAGGTATCGGAGAAACAGGCTAATAGATGACCCAGAGGTAGGGCGATTAGTCCAAAAGTTTGCCCTAGGAAAAAGTAACCCCCCAGTAAACTCACCAGGGCGATCGCTCCCGTGGCTAAGAGTGAATGAGTAATCGATCGATGAGGGAATCTATCCTCTATCCAACTACTAATCGGGAAGAAGATTTTACCGATGGTGCTTTCAGTGGTGTCTAAGTCGGGAAGCTGTGAGCCAATGACAGCCAAACCTAATGGTAAAGGATCGGCTGTTCCTAAGATTAAAGATGTTCCAGCAAGGGCGATCGCTGCGTGAGTTATGGCTAACATCGGCATTAACTGAGTTCATTTATACCAGTTTGGCTTTTGGAAGTGCGATCAGCAACAGCACGGCAGGCTCTGCCTGATCAGGCTTCGCTGTGGCACTGCGTGGGCTGGCGAAGCCTGATCCGCTACGCGGATCGCGACTTTATAAGGATCACTGTTTGCTCTAATATCGTTTCAGCAAAGCTGGAATCGCCAAGATGAATGTTGGGCAATTTTCCCAGTAATTACGAGCGTGATTACTGGTGAGTAATCTTCCACTGAGATAACAGGCGAAACGCCCAGATGCTCAAGGTAGCTCCAAATAAAAGTCCAAGCCATGACCCCCAAAGCGGAACAGTGACAGCACCAATTTGAAATGACCAATGGGTAAAGAGTCTAACAAAATGTAAGAGTGCAACTAGAGTAAAAATAGTTGCCGAAATTAACAGATAATTTTTTTCACTCATTTTTAAATCCTCTCTGTCATATCGATTGAGGACATTTGACATTTATTCTCATACTACGATCTTGCATCAAACAAAAGGAAACCGCTGGCAAATTGCCATCTCTGTAACAAATAGTTATTTAAAATACAGTTAAGCCACAAAGCAAAGGAGGAAATGAATGCGTTTCCGAGGTATACACCATGTAGAATTCTCTGTTCTAGATTATGAGAACTCGATCGAGTTTTACGATCGGATGTTCGGATGGTTGGGATACAAAAGCTTCTGGACGCTGGATGTTGGGTATCGCTCCACGTACTACATGGCACGATTTCCATTTTTTCACAGTTACATTGGGATTCAACCCGCTCGCACGGGGGGAAAGCTCAACCATGAGGAACACTCTACAGGCATTCATCATATTGCTCTGTGGGCGGGCAGTAGGAAAGAGGTTGATAAATTTTATCAAGAGTTTCTGGTAAACCGAAACATAACCGTTACAGATAGTCCTACCGAGTACCCCATTTATGCGCCTGGCTACTATGCGGTATTTTTTATCGATCCCACTGGGATTCGTTGGGAGCTTGCCTATACGCCTTGGATTCCAATGCCTTGGGATATTCTCAAGTCCCTTAAAATAGCGAATGAATTACGCAAGCAACATCCAGAATGGAAGCACTATCCGACTAAAGAAATGATGCGAAACTTACCCACGAGAAATGATTTAGCCTAACTCTCGGCTCGAACATCATTTCGATTATATTCTTGAGTTAGTGGAAGATTTTGTTAGTACACTTGGTTAAGGATTCTTAGTATTGCTCAAACTTAAGTCACATCTGTTATGTTGAAATGACCGCAGCTCAACGTTTTTTTTACTCTTCACTGCCCCAACCTCTTCCTCGCACCCTTAACACTGCCTAACTGTTTTAACGCCATTCCTGTCACCAAACAAACACCACCAGTAATATAAAGTCCTTTATTACCCGTACCCATACCGATAAACCTAACAATTCCAAAAGCCATTAGTGCAGCAATAATTATGGGCATTATTACAACATATTGAGTATGTTCGGGTTTATCCTGCTTAATTCCTAACTTCTCATTCTTAATAATCTTCCTGGCTAACATGGGATTCCTACCAGCTAAAGGTTGTAGTTCGGCTAACCGAGATTTACTAATCTGTAATCCTTGTTTCTGTGCCTCAGCTTTCATCACCTCTCTAATATAGCGATCCGCAAAGCGGATCTGCCTTCGGCAGCGCGCTTGGCAAATCTAATTCAATCTCTAACATATCGAGAAAGATATCTTTACCAGGATTGGCAACGGCAAAACAGACAACTCTAGCACCCGCACTAATCATATCCTCTAACCAATATCTAATACTGGTAGTTAAACGTTTAGATTCGGGAAAAATAAGTAAGGTATTCTCATTACTGTTAACTAAAATCTCTTCTTTGAGAGCGTCAACAGTCATGGGTTTACCTTCATCATTCTCTGTCGGACAGCCCAACTGCATGGCGATCGCTATAAAGAATTTCTTAATCGAACCTTTGTAGGTAGCGATCGCACTTGTGAATTCGTTACTCATCTCCTCATGGAGAGCTATAGCAAATTCACCTTTACCCGTACCAGCTTCACCCAGAACGATTACAGAATTACCGGCACGAAGGCATTACATACTCGCTCTACTGAATCATTATCTCTAAATTTTACGTTTCTGCTTATGCCTTTTGGCTGCGATGTTGGGCTAGTATTTTGTCGGCTAAAGAAGCGGGTGTCCACTTTGGGTTGGCTGCTTCCCTCGCTATAGTTACTTTTTCTTTGAGGTCTGCATCCAAATCATCGAAAGTCATTTTGCTAGCTAGCTGTATTTTGAGCAAGTCATTCATCGCCATACCGCGAGCAGCCAACTCCTTAGCCTCTCTCACTATGTCTGAATCAATTTTGGCTGTAGGTTCTTCCCGATTAATGTAGATATTTTCTTCACTTTCATTATTATTAAAAACTATTTTGTTACTACCATCAACTTTTACAATTAAGCTATTATCAAAACAGTTACAATTTCCAGTTATTTGAACGTGATTTCTTAAAGCTCTAATTTGATTAGCTTGCTCGTTTGTAAGATAAACCTTACCCTCAGAATCTTTCTCTGGAGTGATGTCTAGATAGTTTAAGTCTTTGTAATAAGCATCTTTTTTAATACCTAGTTCATTCATTAGCTCGTCGGGACGGATGGAATTATTAGGTGCAGAATTCTGGGTCATAGTGCCGAAAATGTCATCAAAAATTTTTTTTCTTATGTACATAATATGGAAACGCTTTATAAATTTTTATGATTCACGTCACAGAATTCGCTACCGAACACCAGAAAACCCCCCTCACCCCCAGAATCCATTCTGTACCTCTACAAATTAAAGAGGATGCGATCGCCTTGTTAGGGTGAAAGTAGCAGTAGGTTTTTTAGGCAGCAGTCAAAGGTAGGTGTGAGTAGAAGGAGATGAGAGTAGCTATCTAGCCTCGGTCAACCTTGGTTGTAGCGTAGCTGTTTGTCGGCTAATCTTTGCTATAGCTAAGGGAAAAAATTCTTAGATTTGTTGACTTTCAATATCTATTTAAGGGTTTAACTTTTTATCTTATTAATGGTTTAACTGTTTAACATTTAAAGGTATTAGATGTTTAGATATTAATAGGTAAGGACACGGGTGCTGAATCGAATTCAGTACCGTGAGATGTCCGTAATAAGTATTAACTGTTTAACTCTTAATTGCATATCCCAGATCGGCGATCGCTCGAATAACCCCTTTCGTTGTAGGATCAAAAAATACAGTCCCCTCGCGGTTGGTCATTGGCACTGACTGAAACCCAGGGGAAGTAACCTGAACGAGAGGTCACAATGAAAATAATAAATCACGAAGCAAACGGATTGCAGGTTAGCCAACGTATCGAAGATGGGTATATAAATTTGACCCAAATGGCTCACGCCAACAACAAAGATTTACATGATTATTTACGGTTAAAAACTACCAAAGCCTTTATACAAGAGCTTTCCTTAGAAACGGGAATTCCCGCTTCTAAGATTATTCAGGTAAAAAAGGGTCGTGGCGATCAAGTTGAGCAAGGTACATGGGGACATCCTCAAGTTGCTATTAACTGCGCTCAATGGTGTAGTGCAGAATTTGCTGTTTTAGTTAGCAACTGGGTTATGGAGTGGATGACCACTGGTAAAAATCCCATCCAATCACAACCAACGTCTACGGAAATTCCCGCCGACCTAACAGCAATCATCGAAGAACTAGAAAACCTGATCGTCAGCATTCGCTCTCACGGACGCATCATCGATCTAGGTTCGCACCAACCTGTAAATAAAACCCTGTTCAAATCCCTGACCGCAGCAGATGAAACTGAGGCAGACAAAACTAAGCAACTGACCAATATTAATATCAAGATTCCCAGTAGCCAAAGACAATGGCTGGCGGATACCGCTCGTCAGGTGAGACGGAACAATACCAAACCTGTTGCCCCAAGCGATCGCGTCTATCCTCAACATCTCGTCAGCATTGCCATAGAAATACTGCAAAAATCCAAGATAGACATCGAAGCAGCCCACAGCGTTAGATTAGAACAGGATGAGGCAACCGCCAGCATTAACATCAAAATTAGCCGTCAGCAGCAGGAATGGTTAACGGCTACCGCTAAAACGATCAGAAACAACAACCAGCATCCTACCTGTCCTCACGAACGCATCTATCCCCAACATATAATTGCGATCGCCGTGGAACAGCTACAGAATGCCAATATTAGGTGGCATCGGCTGGAAAATGTCGAGCAGATTCAGCAGCGTTTGGCTAAACCCTGTGATTTACATTTGGTTTAATTTTGGTTTTTAAAATCTGTATAAGCCTCTTTTAATAGAGGTTTTAAGAAAATAACAAGGTATTAGATGTTAATGGGTTTAGGGGTTTGATTTGAGAGGTATTTTAGGTAGGGTTAATTAACAGTTAGCCAAACACTAACTAACGCTAACTTTCTTTAATTTTCGCTCTTAGTCCACGAATCCAAGTTCTGACAGCATCAGATTGGGTCATCTCTTTTTGCTTACAATACTTATCTAGTATCGCTTTTTATTCATCAGATAATCTTATATCTAAGCGTTTCATTTGCTGTAATATTGCTGTACAATAATCTTATGTTACTCGGATATTCTAGGTATGTATCAGATGACGAAGCTAACATTATTCAAGAATTTGATTGGAACGATCATCCTCATTATTACTTGACATCAGTTTATTGATAGCTGTTTTCATTAACTTTTCGACCCACTGCCAACATATGTCCATAGATAACACCCAAGTAGTGCCGTATAATCCTGTCCGATTCGGGCGGTCAACACATCACGGGGAGACCCCAGAATTACGCCCTCAAAAAATAACTATGGCGCTTGTCGATTTTTACCTTCAAGTTTGAGACGATTAATATATTCAGTATGTCCAGTATTTCTAATTTTTAAATAGTAATAATTAGGCGATCGCGGAATCCTTTTCTAGGGCGATCGCCCCTTCTTGAATACTATCAAGGGAAGAACTTATAAATATCTTTCCTGTGCAAAAATCTAGTAAAAATGAGTTTATCTTCCTCAAGTTCAAGTCCTATTCTATAATCGCCTAGTAGAAGTGGGCGGAAATAAGACAACCATTATGCGGTTAAAGCCTTGCCCTTGTAAGTCCACTTGAACGGTTTGGCCATCTTGTCATTGTAGTAAGCAATGAAATCCAGAATCTTAGTAGCTAA
>JBFRWK010000277.1:0-10143 GCA_051439545.1 Xenococcaceae cyanobacterium
GTTTGTCCCCTCTGGAACAGACCATTATGTATTGGTTAGCAATTAATCGGGAATGGACGACTATTGCGGAGTTGTTAGAAGATATCGTGCCTGCTGTTTCTCGGGGAAATTTATTAGAAGCTCTAGAGTCTTTGATTTGGCGCAGTCTGATCGAACAGCAAGCTGGCAGTTATACTCAACAGCCAGTAGTGATGGAATACCTAACTGAGCGTTTAATCGAGCAAGTAACCTGCGAGATTGCACGGGCAAGTTCTTCCCTGCTCCTGAAGAGTCCTCCTGTCTCCCTACATGACCGCTCCTTTGCTTCTCTACCTTTATTCTATAGTCATGCTTTGCTTAAAACCAACGTCAAAGACTATATTCGAGAAAGTCAAGTTAGACTTATTTTAGCCCCAATATCTGAGCAAATTCGCACTACCTTTAATAGAAAAAAAGCCTTGATAGAGAAGCTTCAAGAAATTCTGGAGTTACTCAAAGCGACAATAACCCCCTTATCTGGCTACGGCGGTGGCAACCTGATTAATCTCTGCCGTCATCTCCAAATTAATTTGACAGGTTATGACTTTTCTGATCTGGTCATTTGGCAAGCTTACCTTCAGGGGATAAATTTGCAGCGAGTTAATTTTGCTCGCTCGGATCTAGCTAAGTGTGTTTTCACTCAAACCTTCGGAAGTATTTTATCTGTGGCTTTCAGTCCAGATGGTCAATTTATAGCGACAGGTGATGTGAATGGAGAGATTCGTCTGTGGCAAGTGGCGACTCATCGCTTGCTTTTGAGCTTGCAGGGACATACTAGTCAAGTTTGGTCGGTAGCATGGAATCCAGATGGAAAAACCCTAGCCAGTGGCAGTAGCGATCGCACGGTGAAGCTTTGGGATATCCGTAACGGTAAATGCTGCCAAACTTTGTCAGGATCTAGTAACTGGGTATTATCTGTTGCTTGGAGTCCCGACGGAAAAACTTTAGCCAGTGGCGGTGACGATCGAACAATAAGGCTTTGGGATACCAAACAAGGTAAGTACCTTAAAACTCTGTCAGGACATAGTAATTGGGTATTATCTGTTGCTTGGAGTCGGGATGGACAAACCCTTGCTAGTGGGAGTAGCGATCGCACGGTGAAGCTTTGGGATATCCGTGACGGTAAATGCCTTAACACCTTTGAGGGTCACACCAATTGGGTTAGATCGGTGGCGTGGAGTCCCAACGGAAAAACTTTAGCCAGTGGCGGTGACGATCGAACAATAAGGCTGTGGGATAGCAAACAAGGTAAATGCCTTAAAACTCTGTCAGGACATAGTAATTGGGTGTTATCTGTGGCTTGGAGTTCCGATGGGCAAACCCTTGCTAGTGGCTCTCACGACCACACAGTAAAACTTTGGAATCCTAGTAATGGTCGATGTCTCCACACTTTACACGGGCATATCAAATGGGTCTGGTCAGTGGCATGGAGTCCGAAAGAGCAAATATTAGCTAGTAGCAGTGAAGACCAAACGGTAAAACTTTGGGACAGGAATGACGGTAAGTGCCTCAATACCTTGCAAGGTTATACTAACTGGGTAACTTCAGTAGCATGGAATTTGACTGGACAAATTCTCGCCAGCGGTAGTACCGACCAAACAGTAAGACTGTGGGATGTAAGTGAAGGTAAATGCCTTAAAACCCTATCAGAACATAGTAACTGGGTTTTGTCTGTCGCTTGGAGTCCTGACGGAAAAACTTTAGCCAGTGGTTCTTATGACCAAACAGTAAGGCTTTGGAATTCTCATGATGATAAGTGCTTGAAAAATTTGCCTGGACATACCAGTCAGATTTGGTCGGTAGCTTGGAGTCGAAATGGACAAACAATAGCTAGTGGAAGTACTGACCAAACTGTGAGGCTCTGGAATTCCAGCAGTGGTCAATGTCTCAAAACCTTGCAGGGGCATAGCAATTCGGTCAGGTCAGTGGCATGGAGTCGGGATGGACAAACAATAGCTAGTGGCTCTTACGACCAAACTATCAGACTCTGGGATGCTAAACAAGGTAAGTGCCTCAAAACCTTGCAAGGACATAGTAATTGGGTCAGGTCAGTAGCATGGAGTCCCCATGGACAAATCTTAGCCAGTAGTTCTTACGACCAAACTATCAGACTCTGGGATCCTAAACAAGGTAAGTGCCTCAAAATCTTGCAGGGACATACCAGTCAGGTTTGTTCGGTAGCCTTTAGTCCTGATGGACAAACCCTAGCTAGTGGCAGTGAGGATCGAACGATAAAAATCTGGGATACTACACGAGGTAAGTGTCTCAAAACCTTGCAGGGACATACCAGTCAGATTTGGTCGGTAGCCTTTAGTCCCGACGGACAAATTCTAGCCAGTGGTAGTGCTGATGAGACGATTAAGCTTTGGGATGTAAATACGGGTAAGTGTTGGAGAACTCTAAAAGCTGACCGACCCTATGAAGGCATGAATATTACGGGAGTGACGGGGTTAACGGAAGCGCAGAGAGGGACGCTGTACGCTTTAGGGGCTTTCGCGGAGTAGGCTTTAGAGGTAGTAAAAATGAAAGGAGAAAAACTATGAATTCTACAACTTTGAAACAATGGCAAGCTTCAATCATCGGGATTATAGCGGAGTTAGTTATCGTAATGGTTGTTTTAGCTGGAATGCTCCTGCAAGCTGATAGTGCGATCGCTCAAAGCGCGCCTGCGACGTTTGTGGCAGAAAACGGCGAAAGCATTATCACTGACCTCTCGACAGTAACTTGGTCGGCTTATCCAGGAATCCCAGAAGGTGCGGAACTTGCGGTACTGCGAGGTGACCCAGCTACGGACTTCTTAGAAGCTGTTGCTCGATTCCCCGCTGGCTATCTCTTTCCCCACCATTATCACACCAGTAGAGAACTTCTCATTTTTCTTGAGGGCGATTTCACCTATATCAACGATGACGGCACGGCACAGATTTTTAACACCAATGCTTATCTTAACCTACCAAGTAGGACGAAGCATTCTCTTCGTTGCGGAGCCGAGCCGTGTTTGCTGTATGCTAGATACGATGGACCCTATGACCTAATCTTGAGTCCTGCTCCAAAAAAGCAAATGAAAACTATCAATTAGGCTGTTACTACTATCTCCCTTGGTGCTGAGAGGTACGATGAATGTCAACAGGAGTCTCTACTACATTGCTTTGTAGATTAAAGCCTACGAGCAAAGCAACTCCCGTTAAGAGCAAACTCACCACTATCTCTAATTGCATAATTCGACCAGCGTTAAGTTTTTTTTCTTCTCTTGGTTGAGTCGTAGTAGCTAGAGCTTCAGTTAGCATTGTTATTTCCAAATTATAACCCTGACAGTTCCACAAGCTTGGATTTATCATACGATAAAGAGACTCGTCAGAACCAGGATACGTGTAGCGATCTTTTGAGTATGGCATGGCATTCTTTACTCACCTTGGGTGAGATATGAAAATAGAAATTCTTTTGTTTACTTCCGTTTATTGAGTTCCAAAATTGCCCTGTTAGTAAGCGCAGCATTGAGCATTTTCTTGGCATAAGCGCGTATTGTGGCAATCTGCTCCTAAAGTCTTCTCAAAGATGGTCAGTGCTTGAGCAAACAATTCCCGTGCTTGGTTAGTTTTTCCGCTTTGCTGGAGTAAAACAGCCAGATTATTAAGGCTAATGCCGATGTCGGGATGCTGTTCACCAAATAGCTTTTGTTTAATCGCCAATGCTCGTCTATAATTCTGTTCTGCCTTTTGTAGCTCACTTTTTGCCTGGAGGGAAGCAGCTAGGTTGTTGAGGTTTAGTGCTACTTCATAGTGTTCTGAACCCAACTGCTGCTCGAAAAAAGTAATAGCTTCTTCAAAAAAAGCGATCGCCTCATCCCACTGGTTCAGTCCGTGTAAAATTGACCCCAGGGCAGCCCCATCGGCAATGGTTTGGGGATGTTGCTTGCCTAAAAGTTCGACGTGGAGTTGGTAAGACTGGCGAGCTAGGGTTTCTGCTACCGAGTAACGGCGACGGGAATGTTCTAGTCCTGCTAGGTTATGGTAAATAGTCGCTACTTTTAAGTGATGCTCGCCGTACTGCTCGATGAATATTGACAACAGACACTGATACAATTGTTCGGCAGCATCAAACTTACCCCAGTATTTATAAAGAATGGCAAGCTCGTTGACTAAGTTGCCCCACCGTGGCTGGTGGGTTAAACCTTGGCTTTCTGCCAGGTGAATTGCCCGCAGGTAGGTTTGTTCGGCTTGGGCATAGTGTCCCAGAATGCGCTCGATTCTCCCCAGGTTGGCGAGAGTGGCTAACTCTAGGCAAACCCCAGCACTCAAAGAAATTTGCTCTTTAGCTGCTTCCAGGATACTCAGGGCAGTTTCTACACAAGTCAGAGCCTCGTCATAACGCGCCCGTGCCTCTAAGATAATGGCTAGGCGATTTTGCCAGCTAACTTTTGCTGGAAGGCTGATGGAATTAGCTAAAATCTGACGGCACAGGGCTTCAGCTTCACCATAGCGTTGCTCGGTTTCGAGGCGAGTAATCTGTCTGAGGTTAGCATTATGTTTTAGGTTGCCGTTCATAGTGTTAACTGTCTAAGACTGAATCGATGGCGAAAGTCAGCTATTGTGTTCCGCAACACTGACTATCGTCTCATTGTGATTACCGCCCCAACTACCACCACTTGAACGACCAGCGATCGCTTCTAGTAGCTTTTCGGTGAGTTCCTCTTCGGCTCGAACAAAGGTTTTGTCCTGGCGGATTGTTTCTGGCGTTACACTAGCAGCGAATTTTTCTGGTTGTTGTTTAGACATAATTACTCGTTTCGTTGTAATTCCAGCTTCTGCATCAGATACCGCAGAGATAATGCTCAAACTGAGTCCTGCTGTAAGGAATAATTTTGGTAGATTGAGTTTCATAATTAATTACCCTCCTTCATTGGTTGAGATTCAGGGCTGTTTCATTTTTGGACAGAGGCGATAGATCGCATCTCTACATAAAAATCATCCTCTACTTTTAGTTTGCAACTGCTGCATCCGTTCGCGCCAGGCAAGATGAGAAGTTAAGCAGGCAACTTAAGCTAAGTAGCTAAATGGAATTAAATATAAAATAAAAACGGTTTGTCTATCACATTATTCTTACTTAGGCAGATATCAGCAGTCATTCCATCCACGACTCTGGAGGATAGACCTTGTCTTCGACGATAAACCACTCACTGTCGATTAGCTCCCATCTTTCGACAAATGGACACCACTGCCCATTATTGACACAACCTACTCCTGCTGCCAGATAGGCGGTTTCACTGATTTTCACAGTCGTGAACTGTAGAGACAGAGTATATCCAGATGCCATTGTACCTCGTGCAAAACTCTGTTCGATTTCTTCACGACCACAAAAAACCCTATCTGGGATGGCAAAGTGCGCCAGCCTGGCATTAGGTGCGTAACAAGTAGTGACGAGAAGGTGCCACTGGGCATTCTTGACAAACTCAGCAAATTTTTGGTTTTTTTGTCTAATTAGCTGTTCGGGATGAGACATGGTCAAGTAGTCTCCTTACGTTCGTATTATTGAACTTTGATACCAGATATAAATCTACCCATAGTTAGGGAGTAGTGATATTTAAAAACGATTTTTGTGCAGTGGGAGTTATTGTCTCCCAAATGACTGTTGTACCCTGCTCGATTATATAACTATCCCCTGGTTTTAGAAGCTTATTGGTGCAGGTTGCTACATCTGTGATGCGAACTCGACCTCGTAAGAAAGTTGCATATTCTGTAAATGGAAATACTACACGAGCTTTTCCCTCGGTTGACTCAAAAATACCACCACTGATATTGTCATTCACGTAGTCCAAGCGGATGAAGATCTGTACATCTCCTTCCAGAATTTCACCTCCTACAGCAGTTGGATCGATTTCTGTCAACTCGGAACGCGGAACCATTAGCTTTTTCGGATAGTAAATGGGAGTTACAGAATTTGATTCTGGTTTGAGATTGTTCTTGTCATTAATGTGAGCTAGCATAGTTAAAATTTCTCCTTTTTTCTACAATGAGTTAAGAAATTCATCGACGATGCGATTGAATTTTTCCGAGTACTCCCAAAACATCATATGTCCGCCAAGCACTGCTATTTTAGTGTTGGGAAAATGCCTCTTTGTGTAAGGAACAGCTATATCCGCCCAGTGTTCGGCAATGATATTCAGTGCTGGTAGCGACTTATCTACCTGTTTGGCTTCATCAAAATAGTTGGAGAACGTAATGAAGGCAAATAAGATGCTGGCAATCTGATATGGTGTTTTCAATGATTGTTCGACAATCCAGCGTAATTCCTCAGGAGTTGGATCGCGTTGTAGCATTACCTCTTTGGTGTAGAATTCTATAAAATCTTGCTGACCTTGAGCCGATTTTAGATAGGTAGTGTAGATGCTTGAAATATCATCAAGAGAGCCTTCGACCCAATCCTCTTTATTGCAAGATAGCGGTTTCGGAGACAGATCGATAAAGATCATTCCCTTTAATCTACTAGTACCTTGCTGCTTGAAATACTCCCACAAATTTAAGCATCCAGAAGACCATCCTACTAGCACGATGTTCTGAAGATCGAGTTTATTAACGATCTCGATCAGATCGTTACCGTGGGTATCATAATTATTACCGTTAACTGTAACTGTCGATCGCCCGTGACTACGTGGATCTATGGCAATAGCTCTACGGGTTTGGGAAAAATGATCCATCTGGTTACGATATACTTCTGTGGTGAATGTCCATCCTGGAATAAACAGAATTGGATCGCCTTCACCTCTATCTTCATAGTGAATTCTGACACCAGGTTCAACTTCAATGTATTTTCCAGGACCAGGGCAGGGAATATCGGGTATGGGACGTGGAATACTAGGCATGATTTCTCCTTTCACAATATATATTTGGACTTTGGATAAAAAATAAGTTTTTTTGTTTTGGGTGCATAAGTTCTATCAGAGAGATGCGATCGAACAAACTTTGCTTGGAGCGACCGATAGTCTGGAAGAAGCGATCGCCTTAATAAGAACTTCCTCAATATTGTTGGCTTTCATTTTCATTTCTTTGCTACTCTCGATTACCTGACAAATCTTCTATCGCTTTAGCTAACTTACTGAAAATGCTAAAGAAAGATCGCTTTTAACCTTTCCCCAATTCCAATGAAGAGCGATCGCTCTTTTGGAGGTGTTCTAAATTGCCAGGAATAGAAAAATTTTTTAGTCTTCTTCTCGGCAGTTTTGGTTAAGAAAAAACCATGTTCTTTGAGAAAATCTAGATTAAACTTTTGTACCATACGATGTTCTGGTTGTTCTTGTTTTTCGATATGGTCGATAATATAGCGATCGCTATAGTAACTTTGGACTTCTTCGGGAGTAATACTAAATGGTGGTGTCGCCCCTAAATAAGGTTGAAATTCTAAAGTAATCAATAAACATTTAGAACCAACACGCATAAATTCATCGATCTTTTGTCGATAAAGCTGACGTAAATCTTTGGGTAAAGCTACCAAAGCAGCGCGATCGTAAACTAGATCGACTCTACCTATTTCAGCAGGTGTCATCTCAAAAATATTGCGATTACAAATGGTTATTCCTTCTGCTTCATATCGTCCATCAGCAGTTTTTTGGTAATCTAGATTATGCTCTTGAAAAAATTGCTCGATCGCTTTTTTTTGTGACATAATTTTTCTCCTGAAATGTGTTTTTGTTGCTAAAAAACATAGTGCTGAGAAAGTACTATGAAATATGAGAAGTTAAATGAATCGGTGTTCTAGCCCAGTTCGTAGAAATCGTTGCTGTCCAAATCGATCGCATTTTCTACAACGGCAATAAGATCGTCAGCAGCATCTTTAGTAAAATAGATTCCTGTATTACTTAAGAGGGCGATCGCTTCTAAATTGTCTCTAATTCCGAACTCAGGTCGATGAGTCTGAATTTCGTCGAAAACTTAAGCTCAACAATCAGTCTTAGAGTGATACTTATGCGCTTTATTGGCAATAAAGCGCATAAACTTTGATTTTCTTGGGTTTTGAGATTCAGTTAAGATCGGAGCAGTCTTAAGTCTGACAGACTCCCATATAACAGATTCCTAAATGAATCAAACACCAAGTCATTTTAAGTAAGCTGAAGGCACATTACACGCAATAATGCAAACCTTTGGACAGGGCTGTTGCTTAGTCCTTCAGCGCGTAAGATGAAAGCTGGTCTTTCTAGGGGATTGTTATTGCGCGCATCAGTAGCAAAGTAGTATTTCCTCGGAACATCGTCTTCATCATGAAGTAAGGTGCAAGCTATGCTAACTGCTCCTTCGAGAGAAACTACCAATTCACCATCTCCTGTAGAACTAGGTTTATAAGCCATTACTTTTTTACCGTTTCCATCGCGGACGAATGAGTATTTATCAATGGGTGCGTTAGCTGGATCGAGAAAGTATCTCATACCATCGGGAGCTTCCCATACTATAAGACCGTCTTCGCCTCTGGATACCTTATAAGTTTCGATAGTTGGGGCAGTAGATGCAGTTACATTTTTTGTTCTCCATGGTTGAGGCTCATAACTGACAGGGGAATCTTTAGTAGAACTCATTGTTATTGTCTCCTTAGATAAATAAAACTGCTAGAATTACCTAGCTAGGACTTTGGACAAAAAGCAAATTTATTAGGGATAAAATTACTTTTTGACTCAAGTCCAAGTTTTTAGATGTACTCTTGTAGTTTGCCAAGATTGCCCAAAGAGTACCAGGCAAGATGAGAAGTTAAGCAGACAACTTAAGCTCAACAAGACTTAAAATTCCCTATGCCATAACCTATGCACTTTTCAAGTCTTAAAAAATCTGGAAAGTCGATCGCTTGGCAACTTAAGCTTTAATTAGACTTAATATGGAAGTAGCATAAAAGCAACGGGAAGGCACGTATATAAATATTCAAGACGGTCTAATCTCATACTTCCACAACCATGGCTAACTTACACCAAAGGTCAAAGCGTAAACGGGGAGTCACTCTCTCTCCCATTGGTTGGCAGCGTCTTCAATCCGCTCAAGAAACATCGGCAAGAAAAGCTAACCACAGAAAACCCTACACCCTGGAAGACTTAAATGAGATAACAGGACTCAGCCCTCATACCCTGACCAAAATACGTCGGCGCAAAGCTCCTGTAGACAAACGCTCCCTCGAAGATTATTTTAGTGCTTTTAATCTGACTCTTACTCTTAGTGACTACCTCAAACCAACTTCTGCAACTCAAATTCAAAAAGAAAAAATAATTCCAATTCAACAAGACTGGGGAGAAGCACTCGATGTCTCTATCTTTTATGGACGCATCAAAGAACTAGCTACTCTAGAAAAATGGATAAAGATCGATCGTTGTCGTTTAGTAGCAGTGTTAGGCATGGGAGGAATCGGGAAAACAGCCTTAGCAGTCAAAATCGCCCAACAACTACAAGAGCAGTTTGAATATGTAATTTGGCGCAGTTTACGGAACGCTCCTCCTTTAGAAAATCTTTTAGGGGAACTAATCTCTTTTTTGTCAGAAGGACAAGAAACCCAAGTAAAAATCAAGGTACTTATTCAGTACTTACGTTCTTCTCGCAGTCTGATTATTTTAGACAATGTCGAGACAATTTTACAGCCAGGAGAGTGCGCTGGACAATACCGCACTGGTTATGAAAATTACGGTCAACTCTTTAAATTAATTGGGGAAACGGCTCATTCTAGTTGTCTAATGTTGACTAGTCGGGAAAAACCTGCCGAAGTTGCTGCCCTAGAAGGAATAGATTTATCAGTTCATTCTCTGCAATTGACTGGTTCACTCTCAGCAGCAAAAGCTTTACTTGAGGCAAAAGGACTATCTGGTTCGGAAGCTCAACAACAACAGTTATGCGCTCGCTATGGTAATAATCCCTTAGCACTCAAGATTGTGGCTACTTCGATTCAAGATTTATTTGCTGGAGACATTGGTGCATTTCTAGCCGAAGATGTTACTGTTTTCAACAGCATACAAAAACTACTCGAGCGACAATTTGAACGTTTGTCCCCTCTGGAACAGACCATTATGTATTGGTTAGCAATTAATCGGGAATGGACGACTATTGCGGAGTTGTTAGAAGATATCGTGCCTGCTGTTTCTCGGGGAAATTTATTAGAAGCTCTAGA
>JBFRWK010000278.1:0-23128 GCA_051439545.1 Xenococcaceae cyanobacterium
TGCAGCGCGGGGAGCGAAGGTTTCCTTCTTAGAGCGACTGCACCAAGAAGCTTATAGCTTAAAGCTTATAGCTTAGAGCTAAAAACCTTTTGACAAAAAGCACACCTCCTTAACTTGTCACGAATGACTCTAGGGTCTTTAATATCCTTAAAATAACTGGATAAATTAGTTTGTATTTGGGAAATTGGGGTGAGTTTTGCGCTATAGGCTGCTGGTTTTTCTAGGTTAGCTTTTATAGGTGCAAATCCTTTACCCATCAATTCTTTCCCCTAATACTCTCAATTTACTGTAGTTAATATTGAAAGTATATTATATAAGCGAAACACAATTACTTTTAAAAAAGAGAAGGTAAAAGATAACTTTTGTCAAGTACATTTTATACAAAATAAGATGAGCTTACCCTGTAATAAGTAATGAGTGTCCTAATCTAAGTGTGTAGTGCTATGATTATTCATTCTTGATTGATAACTTCCTATCTACTAACCACTAACCACTAACCACTACCTTCCTCACCCTAACCTAGTCTTAGCTACTATTCTGGTCATTTTCTTATCTATTTCCGAAAGTTCCTTACCAGATTTTAAATTAGAAGCAGTAGATTGGAGAATAGCAGCACCGTATTTATCCGCTAATTGCGAGGCAGTTTTTGCTGCGGTTTGTAACATAATTACTGCCCCTGGACGATCGCTTTGTTGGATTTTGGTTTCGGCAATTTTAGTTTGGCGATATTTAGCTAAAGTTAAAACATACTCTCGTATTTCTTCTTGTGTTTTCGGTTTGTAATCGACCTGAGACTCTACCTCAATAACAAAAATATTAGATAATAGCTTTTCTTTGCCTAAAGCAGGATCGTTATAGCTAATTTGCACCGAAGCAATAGGATGTTTTCCTGGCAATAGTTGGTTGATATAAAGATTAACTAAAATAACTCTCGGTCGATCGATCATCAGATCGCCAAGACGCAAACAAAAATAATTACCATTCAATTTAACTGGTAGTTCGATGGTTTCTGGTAAAATTTGGGCGACTGGTTTTAATTTAGCTAGCCTCACTTTAGGCATTAATTCCATCATCAGATAAGCATTAGTCAACCCAATAGACTGAAGCCGATTAAATAATTTAGTAAACTCAGTAGTCGCTTGTTCGGGTTTTTCGATAAAAGCTAAAGTTCCTCCCGTTATATCGGCTATTTCTTCTAATAAGTCTTGATTCCAATTAACCCCAAAACCAAGAGTATTAATAGTGATATTATATTCAGCAGCTAATTGGGCTAGTTTTAGGCAACGTCGCTCGTCTCCTTTTTGATTTTCACCATTAGTAAGCAAGAAAATATGGGAAACAGCATTGTTTTGTCCGATAGCAATTTGTTGAATACCCAACTTCAAACTTTCATCTATTGCCGTTCCCCCCTTAACTTTTAGGTTTTTTATTTTCTGTTTAATCTGAGCGAGATTTTCAACCAATTGATTGGGAATGAGAACTTTAGCTTGGCGATCGACAACAATAACAGATAGGCGATCTTGTTTATTTAGCTTCTCGATAATCTTAATTGCTGCTTGCTTAACCGCATCAAGAGTCGTTCCTTTTACAGAATTACTACAATCAAAAACTAAACAAAGATTTAGAGATAGATGAGAATGGTCTTCATCTGGATAAGCAGAGAAAGATAAAGAAAGTTGACGCTGACTACTTTTTTGTTGGGCATCTATATTACAATCGCTTAATGCGGGCTTAAGATCGACTTTCATTACTCTGTTGCTTAATTCTATCTATCTCTCTATAGCATAAACCGATCGTTTACTTTTACTCTATTTAATCTTGCTCTGGGGTAGAAGGAAGTTCTTCATATTTGTTAGTAATCCATAACGATTGATATGGTTTGAGGCTCGTTTTAGCATAAATATCTTCCATTAATTCTCCACTAATTAGGTCGAACCAGGGATCGATACAAACCAAGTTTAAATCTGATAAACTCAACTTTTGAGGTCGATCGCTCAAATTGTTAACACAAAAAATACTCTGATCTCGCTCTCGACTCTGTCGCCAAAAGGCAAACAAAGCTTTATTCATAGGATGTAAAGTATATTGAGTTGCATTGGGATGGAAAGCTTGTTGACGACGACGAATTTTAATGCGCCGACATAATTCTCGATATATTTGGCTTTGAGGTGAATTGACATCGGCTAATAACGCTTCTAACTTAGCTAAATCCCATTGATGCCGATTTATCGAGCGATTTCTCCCAGTTTTCGCCATCTTTTCATAGTCATTCGGAGTAGCCAATAAACTATGTAAATAAAAAGCGGGAATACCTTCGATCGCCATCATAATAGTTTGAGCGCAAAGAAATCGCTCTATTTGCCAATCATCTTCTCCTTTAACCGTGCCTTTTAGGGCATCAAACAAAGAAATATTTATTTCATAAGGACTTTCACTGCCATCAGCCTTTTTCCTCATGCTAATTTGGCCCCCAAACTTTTGCATGCTTTCCAGCAATTGCTGATATTCTTTTTCTGCCAGTAATCCTTCGGCAGGACGTACTCCAATACCATCATGGGAAGCCATAAAATTAAAATAAGCACAGCCAATGGGCGCGGGAGGCATACTCATCATCCAAGTTTTCAGATGCTCGGATTTGCCTTGGAGTAAAGCATTGAGTAATAGAGGCGGAAGACTAAAATTATAGATCATATGTGCTTCATCCCGATTGCCAAAATAGCTCAAATTTTCTCGATTTGGGACATTTGTTTCGGTAATTAAAGCGATATCCGCATCTAGCATCTGAAGAATTTCTCGCAGCAAACGAATAACTGCGTGAGTTTCATGTAAATGGATACAAGTTGTTCCCATTTTTTTCCACAGATAACCTACCGCATCGAGACGAATATACTTCGCTCCTTTTTTGACGTAGAAAAGAATAATTTTAATAAACTCTAGTAAAACATCTGGATTGGCAAAATTAAGATCGATTTGATCGTGACCGAAAGTAGCCCAGACATATTTTGTCCCCTGACTAGTTTCTACGGGAGCGAGTAAAGGACTATTGCGCGGACGCACTACTTCTGATAAGTCTGTTTCTGGATCTACCTCGATAAAATAATTACAGCCTGGAGGTTGACATTTTTTAAATTGTTCAACCCAGAGACTTTGAGAAGAAACATGATTGATCACTAAATCTGCCATAAGATTAAATTTAGCAGCGATCGCACTGATATCTTGCCAATCTCCTAATTCGGAATTAACTTTTAGATAATCGATAACGGCAAAACCATCATCAGAACTATAAGGGAAAAAAGGTAAAATATGAACTCCTGTAATAGTGTCTAGTAAATATTTAGTGAGAAAGCGATCGAGAGTAACTAAGGGTTTTTCTGACTCACAAAGAATACTGTCGCCGTAACTAATCAGAAGAATATTATTTTCACTCCATTTGTCGAGATTCTCTGCTTTATGCTCGGCAAAATGAGCTTCTATTAGAGCATAAAGTTTGTCTATTAACTCTTCTGTAGTTGCTTTTGGGTAAATTTTACTGAGCAAAGGCTCGATTTTTCTAGAAAATTGTTGGGCTTTTTGTGTCGATAAAATCATGAAATATAACGATCGGTTTTTTGCAGTAAAACTTGCTACCGCTGTAGTAAAAAAAAATCCTCCAGCTAATAGCTAAACATTTAGATTAACTTAGCAAAATCATTTCTGAAGTATGTTTATCAGTAACAATGTATTTTGAATTGCTGACAGTTACCAATAATCGTGTAAATTTATACTAACTTTTGGTTTACTATCCGTTATCTTCAACGGAGTAATGATTTAAGTGCAAGTTAAGTTTGAGTTAAATATATGCGAATCGAACAGTTGCAAGCTTTTTTAGCTGTAACAGAGACGGGTAATTTTGGACAGGCAGCAAAGCAATGTGGTATTACTCAATCTACCATTAGCCGTCAAATCCAATCGTTAGAAAAAGATTTAGGTTTGCCTTTGTTTCATCGCACTGCTCAAGTAAAATTAACTTTAGGGGGAGAAAAATTTCTACCTCGTGCTTTAAAAATTTGTCAGGAATGGCAAAAAGCTTGCACCGAATGCGCTGAATTACTCGAAGGAAAGCAACCAGAACTTTGTGTCGCAGCAATTCATTCGGTTTGCGCCCACTATTTACCCCCAGTATTACAACAATTTTGTCTATATTATCCAGAAATACAACTAAGGGTAACAGCTTTAGGTAGCGATCGCGCTCTTAAGGTTTTGCGAGATGGTTTAGTGGATATCGCCATTGTGATGAATAATCGTTATCTCACTTCTTCTCCCGAAACTGTGGTGGAAGTACTCTACGAAGAACAAATTCAAGTCTTAATGGCAGCAAATCACCCCCTAACTGACTATGAAGTAATTCCCTTCTCAGAATTAATTAAGTATCCTCAAGTATTGTTTAAAGATGGTTACGGAATGCAAAGATTAGTACAAGAATGGTTTTCGCGCCAGAATGCCGAGTTGAAAATAGCCATGGAATTAAATACCCTCGATGCTTTTCGGGGAGTAGTCCGACAGGGAAATACGATCGCTTTATTACCTCAAGGAGCTTTAATTGATTCCCTTCAAGACCCAAGTTTAGCCATAAGAGCGATCGCCAAGGAAGATAAATCTGGATCGACGACTATGAATGATTATAGCTACCGCGATTGTCTAACTCGCCAAGTAGTTATGGTGACAACGAGCGATCGTCTGCAAATTCCTCCTATCGCTCATTTTTTTAACTTAGTCAAAAAAATTACTTTGAGTACGGAGATCGAAGCAAATAAACAATTAGTCGGGAGTTGATAAATATCAAAAAATAATATGAGTCAAGAGTTTCGGGAATTATTAAAAAAAGTGGGTAGTGGTACTCATACGGGCAAAGACTTAACCCGCACAGAGGCAGCAGCAGCAACGGAAATGATGCTCGAGCAAATCGCTACTCCCGCTCAAATTGGCGCATTCACGATCGCTCATCGGATCAAACGCCCCACCCCAGAAGAATTAGCAGGAATGCTCGATTGTTACGATAAAATTGCGCCGAAACTCTCTCTAACTCACCTCAGCAACAGCAAAACTCCCGTAGTTTTTGGTAATCCCTATGACGGGCGATCGCGTCATGTCCCTGTTATGCCCATTACTGCCTTAATCCTAGCAGCGGTAGATATTCCCGTAATTATGCACGGTGGGGATTGTATGCCTACTAAATATGGCATTCCTTTAATTGAGATTTGGCAACTACTGGGGGTTGACTTAACTAATTTATCTTTAGCTGAAAATGAAAAATTATTAGCAGAAACTGGTATTAGTTTTGTCTATCTGCGGAAACATTTCCCTCAAGCTTATAATTTAGTTACCTACCGCGAACAAATTGGTAAACGTCCACCCTTTGCAACTGTAGAGCTAATTTGGCTACCAGTAGCGGGTGATGTTCATTTAGTTTCGGGTTTCGTTCATCCACCCACAGAAACTCGTTTTCAAGAGACTTTCTCTTTGCGTAATGTTACCAATTACACTACTGTTAAAGGTTTAGAAGGTAGTTGCGATCTAGCTCGTAATCGTACTGCAATTATTGGTTTGGGAAGCCCAAAAGGTTTCGATCGACTTCATCTTCATCCCCGCGACTACGATCTAGATGGGACAGATTTACCTTTAGAATCAAAAACTCAACTAATAGAACAAACTAAGTTAGTAATCGAAGGTAAAAACTGCGAATTAATGCCCTCAGCTATTTTAAATGGTGGTTTCTATCTCTGGCGTTTCGGTATTTGCCAAGATTTAGCTTCGGGATTTGCCCAAGCTGAAGAGATGTTAACTAAAGGAAAAGTAAAGGCAAAGTTAAATCAGTTGCAAAGTATTTGCGTTGCAAAATCTCTAAACTAGCCTGTCTGAGTTCTTTTTTAACAGCATTATTAGTCATGATGACAATTAATCCCGAAATCTAATTATATTGACTATAAAGTTTTCTGCTACTGGTAATTTCATAAACTGCAATAATTCCAGCACAATCATGTCAACAAGTTTCAGTACCCCGAACGATTGTTAGCCGTTTGACTCCATTACTTCAAAAGAGCCACACCTAAGTACCCGATGCACAATAAACCCGTGTACTTTGCCGAAGGCAGGGGAAGCAGAAGAGGAAAGATGACTGTAACCATACCTCATTAATATACAAATAATTTTGCTTACCTACTTATATGAATCGATCTTGTGTTCGAGTTTCTTTTTCTCCTTTGCCTTAAGAATAACCAAGGTATATTTCACTTAAGCAAGCCAAAATTGCTAGATTTTGCCCAATCTAATTTCGGAAATACTTTCAACTTTATTTCTCTGTTTTTCTTTATTTCTCTGTTTTTCTACTTCTAATTCTTTAACTTCTTGGCGTAAAAAATAATTCAAAAAAGTTCTAATCCCTGCAATTGCTCCGAGCCCACCAATAGCTTCCCAAGTGGGAGTTACAGCTGTAGCCACAATATCAGCAGCCAGTAAAAATTCAAGAGATAGTGCTAAGGACAGACCAAAATCTAATCTAATTTCATGATAAAAGTCTTCGGAGTCTTTCCTCTGATAACTCCGAATAAATTTGGGAACTGTTTTGAGAATTGAAAAAGCGACAATAAAGATAGCTATACCTTCTATAACTAGCTTGAGACTAGTTGCCAGGTAATGCAATTCTATTTCCGTTACTTCTAAGAATTTTTCCATATTTTAGATAATATGTTTACCCAGATTTTTTTCTGTGTTCGGATATACATAGTTGCTATAAATTAACCAAATTTTTTAGATTGATTTAGTACCCAATCAAATAACCTTCAGGATTGCGTAACGCGAAAGATATATCTTTTCCATTCTCTCTCAAAAATTTAAGGCGACGCTGTAGCCACCAATCTGCGTTGGATTCATTTATATCTTTCCACTTAACTTAGCTAACCGAAATAAGAGAAATTGGGTAATTTGTTCTTCATTAAAATTATTATCGCTAACTAAGATTAAACTCCTGCTGCCATCGGCTAAACGTGGGCCAAAGGTCATTCCTTCTAAGTTATCTAGATAGATGCCTAATTCGTTTAAATCTAGGAGTAACTTTTTCTTGAGGGGTCGTATTTGCGTAATATCTTCTTTCAGACTAGAAACATTAGAGATATCGGTAGCATTACCCACAACTACTTGAAATATTTTTGCCCCTGCGCCAGTAAAACCAAAAGTTCTTTCTAAACTGAGAAAATTACCTTCTTCTTTGAGTGCCAAAAGTTCGGTTAACCCATTAGAAATAATATCGATCGAGGCAGGATCTAGTAAATAAAGATGCTCTGCTATTAAAATAGGTCTACCGATGGGATTAATTCCGTAGTGCATTAAACGAATTCTGGCATTAACATCTGCTTTTTCTACGTCATCTTGGATCGTGGCTGACTCGGTAGCAGTAAATAAACGGAAAGGGTCTACATCTACTAAACCAGTGGGATTGACAGTTAAAGATTCAAAAGCCAGATTATTCCTTACTCCTTTATCTTTTTCGGCTGTATCGGGCAAATAACGGTTTGGAATTGGAATATTTAACTTTTTTTGTCCAGTTTCTAAGTCGAATTCCCCAATAAAAGGCGCGATATCTTGACTGGGGTCCCCTTCACTAGAGATAAACACCGTCTTTCTCGGAGAAAATGCTATTCCTTCAGGATCGATACTACCTGGGGGGTAAGAATTTCCTTGTTCATCTGTTAAAAAGGTAACATCTTCGATAATTAGATCATTGATACCAGTTTCCCCCGTATCTGTTTGTCCGATATCAATGTCGAGAGTGTAAAAACGAGCAGGTGCTAATTGAGAGCGATCGTCGGAGAGAACATAAAAGCGATCTTTTTGTCTATCATAAGTAATAGCAGATAGTCCCCCTACAGGAGTATTTTCAAAAACAGCTTGGGGTAGTTCGTAGTCGCCTAAAAATTCTAAAGATAAACCTAAAAATATTCTGTCTTGGGCGTTAACGGGACGAGGAGTACTACAACCAGCGATCGATCCTAGTAATGCCAGGATGACAGTTAAGGAAATTATTCTTTTAATCACTCTAGATAATATCAATTTGTTATACTGAAAGCTCGATTAAGTTTAAGTTAAACTTATTTAAGGACAACAAAAGTTTTATTGTGCGCCTCAACATTTTATATTTTAATAACAAAAGATATCAACAGAAAAAAAACACTTAACAAATAGCTAATGTCAATTCTTCATGGTAGTTGGATATTACAATCAGATCGCGATCGCTTATTTATTTGGGGAGAAAGTTGGCGTTCTTTAGTGGCTGTAGAATCTAACACCAATACTGAAGGAATACCAATTCATCCATTTTGTTTATCACAAGCTGAATTAATTTCATTATTACAAAATAATGACTTATCCCTAGAGAAGTTTTTTAGTTCGGAAATTGACAATCAAGCTAGATGGGTAGAGCAAATTATCAGAATACCCAGTCGCCAAGAAGGTAAAAAAAAGCCCTTACAACCAATATACTCGGCAAAATATGCTGAAGAGGAAATAGACAGATTTGAATATGCAGATTGGTGCGTTACAGGTTTTTATCTTACTGCTACAGAAACAGCAAAATTTTTATCAGCTTTGCCCCTAAACGCTCTACCAGATAAAAATGATTCTCAAGGTGCAGAATTAAGTTTTTGGACTCATATATATCGTTGGATTTTAGATTTAATTGCCCGTAAAAAATTTCTCCCAGGAATTAATGTAAAATCTGATTCCCAAGCTTATGGAATTTGGCAACCCTTATTAGATAGTCAAATAGATTTAACTCGTTTGGCAAAATTTAGTCAATTAATGCCTCCTGCTTGTTTGGCTTATCAACAACAAGCCCTACAACCTCAGGAATTATTATTACAGTTTTTGGGGACAATTGTTGATGCTCAAATAAGGCTTTGGCTAGATAATAATAGTATTACTATTAAAGCGATAACTATTCAACCTTGGTTAAGCTCTCTCTCTGAATTTAATTCTCTACTAGAAACTGAAACTAAAAATAGTGAAAGGTTAAAAACTGCTCTCGATAATTGGACTTTACCAATCCAAGAATATTTAGTCGATAAACAAAATAATAATTTAGGAAAAAATCAATATCGCGCTTGTTTTTTATTAGAAACACCACCCAAATCGGCTAATAATAAAGAGCAAAGTGATTGGCAATTAAAATACTATCTTCAAGCTTTAGACGATCTAGAATTTATTATAGATGCAGCAACTATCTGGCAACATCCTGGTGAGGAATTAATTCATCGAAGTAGAACAATTGTCAACCCTCAAGAAACTTTATTAAAAGGATTGGGATTAGCTACTCGGATCTACGCTCCCATTGCAACTAGTTTAGAGGATATTCAACCAACTGAATGTCAACTAAATCCCATTCAAGTTTATGAATTTATTCGCTCGATCGCCTGGCAATTACAAGATAATGGTTTGGGGGTAAAATTCCCTCCTGGTTTAGCAGTAGGCGAAGGAGAACAAAGATTAGGAATTAAAATTACCGCAGAAGTTCGACAAAAGAAAAAAGAACGCTTAAATTTACAAAGTTTGTTGCAATATAACTTAGAAGTTGCTGTAGGAAACTCTACCGTATCCAAGCAAGAATTTAAACGTCTCTTAGACCAAAAATCACCAATTGTTGAAGTAGATGGACAATGGTTAGTTTTGCAACCTGCCGATGTGAAAGCAGCACAAGCAGTATTAGATAAATCTAACGAACAAATGAATTTATCTGTAGAAGATGCGTTACGTTTATCTACGGGTAATACCAATGTGTTAGCAAAACTCCCTGTAGTTAGTTTTCAAGCGACTGGGGTTTTACAAGAATTAATAAATAACTTAACTGATAATAAATCGGTTCAACCAATAGAAGATATTAAAGGTTTTAGAGGTGAATTACGCCCCTATCAAGCACGGGGAGTTGGTTGGTTAGCTTTCCTAGAAAAATGGGGTTTGGGTGCTTGTCTTGCAGACGACATGGGATTGGGTAAATGCGTTTTACCCGATACAAAAATCCAAATTAATGGCATTTTAGAAACAGCAGAACAGATTTGGCAAAACTATTCTTTATCGACAATCTTTGATGGGGAAGGTTATTGGAGTCAAACAACAAAACCTCTATTTGTAAATTCTCTAGATGAAGTTACAGGAAAAGTAGTTAAAGGTAAAATTAATAATTTATATCGTCAAAAAATATCGGAAAAAATTAAATTAATCGTTTTAGATGATGGAAGTAAGATTGCCATTACCAAGAAACATAAACTTCTGACAATAAATGGATGGCAAAATAATTTCAAAATAGGAGAATATGTTTGTGTACCTTCTCATCTTTATTATCAAGGAAAAGTAGAAGATCGAGAATTAATTGAGTTTTTGGCTTGGCAAATAGCAGAAGGATATGAGAATAATAAAAAAGCTACTTTGCACATATCACAGAAAGATCCAAATATTCTTTATAGACTCAAAAATCTTATTCTTATAATAGGAAAGCGATATAGCTTAAAGGTCAATCATCCTCAAGTAAATATACCTAATAATGGTAGAGTACCTTATTTAACAATTAATAGCAAAATTTACTTAAATTTCTTAAGTAGCCGAGGATATCAATGGGGTAAAAGGTCTAAAGATAAATCAATTCCATCTTTTATTATGCAAGCTAATTTAGATGGTGTTAGAGTTTTCTTAAGAAATTATTTTGATGCCGAAGGTTCGGTAATTATTAGTATGAGGAGTATTGAAATAAGCTCTGCTTCCCTGGTAATAATAGAACAACTTTCGGTTTTATTAAGACGTTGGGGTATTTGGTTAAGGATAGCGAAAAGACAAAAACAAGCTAGTAACGGAAGTGGCATTTATAGAGATTATTATATTGGTACAATAGGTGGGAATTCTGCGCGGATATTTTGTGAGCAAATTGGATTTGGATGTTCTGACAAGCAAAATAAGCTAGAACGGATATGTCAAAAGCCAAGTAATACTAATGTAGAAGGAATTCCTGCTTCTGAAATTGTAACTGAAGTCGTAGCAAATACTCAGTTGCCACTCAGGCATTTAGGAATGAATAATAATGTTTATGTTAAGGGAACACAACAATTTTCTAATCGGAGTTTGAGCATAGTTGCCAATAGTATTGATAAGATTGTTTCGGGTAAAGCAGAAGCAGAATACCGTACTCTTAAGCTTTCTAAATGGACTAATAAAACTTTGACAGCATATAAAAATTTAGATATAACTTATCTCGAACAAGCTCGACAAAAATTACATTTACTATTAGATAGAGAAGTTTTTTACTGTAAGATTAAATCTATAGAAGAAATCGATTATGAAGGATGGGTATATGATTTTGAGATAGAAAAATATCATAATTTTGTTGCCAACAACATTATCTGTCACAATACCATTCAGACAATTGGTTTTTTACTCAATCTCAAACAACAAGAAAATACTACAAACCCAACATTACTAGTTTGTCCTACTTCTGTTCTCAATAACTGGGAACGGGAAGTACATAAATTTGCTCCTACTCTTAAAACTTTAATTCATCATGGCGATCGACGGAGTAAAGGAAAAACTTTTGCCAAAGAGGTAAAAGATAAACAGTTAGTAATTACTAGCTATTCTTTAGTCGATCGCGACTTAAAAACTTTAGAAGCAATTAACTGGGAAGGAGTTATTTTAGATGAAGCGCAAAATATTAAAAATTCTAGCGCAAAACAGTCCCAAGTTGTAAGAAAATTACCCGCAGGATTTAGAATAGCTTTAACAGGAACTCCCGTAGAAAATCGCTTAGCGGAATTATGGTCAATTCTCGATTTTCTCAACCCTGGTTTTTTAGGAACGAGAACATTTTTCCAGAAAAGATTTGCCGTTCCCATCGAAAAATATGGCGATCGCGATTCCTTACAAACTCTACGTTCTTTAGTACAACCTTTTATTCTCCGCCGTCTTAAAACTGATAAAAATATCATTCAAGATTTGCCAGAAAAGCAAGAAATGAATGTTTTCTGTGGACTTTCTACCGAACAAGCAGAAATTTATCAGCAATTAGCGGAAAATTCTCTACAAGAAATCGAAGATTCAGAAGGAATTAAACGCCGAGGCTTAATTCTTACTTTATTACTAAGATTAAAACAACTATGCAATCATCCCGAATTGATTAAATCTAAAAAAGTAGCAGAAAATAATAGTAATTTTGCTCGTCGATCGGGTAAACTTTTGCGTTTAGAAGAAATGTTAGAAGAAATAATTGCAGAAGACGATCGCGCTCTTATTTTTACCCAATTTTCGGAATGGGGTAAACTACTTCAACCCTATTTACAACAAAAATTTAAGAGCGATGTTATCTTCCTTTATGGTGCAACTCGCCGTCAACAAAGACAAGAAATGATCGATCGTTTTCAAAACGATCCTAACGGGCCACAAATTTTTATTCTTTCTTTAAAAGCTGGCGGTACTGGTTTGAATTTAACTAGAGCAAATCATGTTTTTCATGTCGATCGTTGGTGGAATCCAGCAGTAGAAAATCAAGCAACAGATCGCGCTTTTCGGATCGGACAAAAACGCAATGTTCAAGTCCATAAATTTGTCTGTACGGGTACATTAGAAGAAAAAATCAATGCGATTATTGAAAGTAAAAAAGAACTGGCAGAACAAACAGTAGATGCGGGAGAACAATGGTTGACAGATTTAGATACCGCTCAATTACGTAACTTATTACTACTAGATAGAGATGCCATTATCGATACTTAAAAGGAAGTTGGTTCCCTCGTCATTGAGTAGTGAGTAATCAGGAATCAGGAATCAGGAATCAGGAATCAGGAATCAGTAGTGAGTAATAATCACTATAATATCTTTTGTCAATGCAAACTATCGACATAAGTAAATGCTTTGACTCTATAGTCTAATATATGATAAATATATTTCTAATTAAATAAACCCTCGAATATAGCATTCATAGATATCACTGAGTCGAGATTTAAAGAACAGGTTTATAATAGTTAGTTGTAATTCATATTACTTAATCAATAGGCAACAAAAGAACAATAAGATATTAAGGAGAAACTGGTGTTGAGGAACGTAACCTATTGGCAACAGATTAGTTCAAAGCTCGATCGATTTAGTAAAAATAAAGGAAAGATACTATCGTACTTATCCTCTTTTGTATTGCCTTTTACTATTGTTTTATCTCCAACGATTGCAGCAGGCGAAACCTTAGGTGTTGTCAAAAGTCAAGTACATCAAAGACTCTGGGCAGAAATTAACAGTCGTCTCCAACAAGTAGGCATAGATTATTGCACTATTGATACTGCTAACTGGCAAGAAGAACTAGATTTAGGCAATATAAGCGTACTACTATTGCCAAATATCGAATATATTAGTGCCGTGCAAGCACAAGCCATCGAACAATGGATGAATAAAGGTGGTAAAGTAATTGTTACTGGCCCGACGGGGAACTTATCTCAGCCAGAAGTTATTTCTCAGTTGCGATCGCTTTTTGGTGCTTATTGGGGATTTCCTCTCTCTTATCCCACTACATTGCAACTTTCGAGGAATGCACCCGTAGAATGGATGGGACGACCCCAACTTTCCGAGCGATTTAACGGTGGGGTCGTTATTCCCTTTGATGGCAGGGGTCAAACTGCTGCCACCTGGCTGGCAGCAGATAATTCTCCAGCAGCTATCGTTACCAGTAATACTACAGTTTTGGGTTGGCGTTGGGGCTATGATACCGTCGTATCTGCTGCTTTTGATGTTGCCTGGTTACAAGCCTCTCTCAACCGTTATGGAATTAGCACCTATGGACGATTTACCCCAGTAGCTAATCGTCAACCTACAGCTTGTCGTCAGAGTATCGATCCAGAAATAGAACCCAGACCATTTGTCCCTGACTGGCAACCGTTACCTCAATCTCGCCTTAATTCTCCTCGACAAACGGCGATTACACCTCAAGAAATTGCCAGGATGAACCAAGAATTAGATGGTCTTATTGCTCGTTTTGAGAGTGCTTTACTTACAGCCGATGCAAAAGAAAATGCCATTAATTCATCTACAAGTAAATTAGTAGAACAGCAGTTCTCTTCTCAACAAGTAAAAAGCAATAAACTGCTAACAGATGTCAAATTAGCCAACAACTTTAGCTCAAAATATAAAACTTCCCATGAAGCTTTACAGGAGGCAAGAAATAGCCTAAAAAAGTTTCAACAATTAAGTCAAAATAGGCAATATCTTCAAGCTAAAAATGAATGGCTTAAGGGGAAACGAACTCTTTGGGATAACTACCCTCAAGACCGTCAATTAGCACATCCCGAAATTCGTGCAGTATGGCTCGATCGCGGTACGATTGTCAAAGCAAGGTCAGAAGCAGATTTAGTCAGGATTTTCGATCGACTGGCTAATGCTGGCATTAATACCGTTTTCTTTGAAACCCTGAATGCTGGTTATACGATTTATCCGAGTCATATAGCACCACAGCAAAATCCTTTAGTACGGGGATGGGATCCTCTGGAAGTAGCCGTAAAACTAGCTCATGCTAGGGGGATGGAATTACACGCCTGGGTATGGACTTTTGCTACGGGTAATCAAAGACATAATATTATTATCGATCGACCCAAAGACTATCTAGGCCCTGTCCTTTCTCGTTATCCTGATTGGGCAATTACCGATCGTGAAGGTAACAAAGTTCATTATAGCTCTGGCAAGGTTTTTCTCGATCCTAGCAATCCTGGGGTAAAACGTTATTTATCCTTACTTCTAGAAGAGATTGCTACTCGATATCAAGTTGATGGGATTCATTTAGATTATATTCGTTATCCTTTCCAAAGTCCTGACGGCACTAAAACCTATGGTTATGGACTTGCTTCTCGTCAGCAGTTTAAACAAATGACAGGAGTAGATCCTACTACTCTAACTCCTAGTAGCCCTCTTTGGTCTCAGTGGATGGGATTTCGCATCAGGCAAATCGATAATTTTGTTGCCTCTGTTTCCCAAAATTTAAAACAAAAACGTCCAGAATTGATTTTGTCCACCGCCGTATTCCCAATGGAAAGACAAGAACGTCTTACCAAAATTCAACAACATTGGGAAGAATGGGTAAGACAAGATTGGATCGATATGCTTGTCCCGATGACCTATGCTACTCATACAGAAGGTTTGCATCAACTAACCTATCCTCTTTTGAGTAAATCAAGTGAGGGCAATGTCTTACTTTTACCAGGAATTAGATTGCTAAATTTGCCTGATATTATAGCATTAGACCAAATGCAATTATTAAGAGGAATGCCTACAGCAGGTTATGCACTCTTTGCGATGGAAAATATTAACTCTAATTTAGAAAAGATTTTCAGTCAAACTCAAGGAAAAACTAACTTCAATCTCAAAGAACCTTTACCCCATCGTCAACCTTTTCAAACAACAGCATTACGCTATCAAAATTTACAAAAAGAATGGAATTTCCTGTTAAGTGAAGATCGATGGTTAATGGAAGAAATAACTATGAAAAGTTGGGCAAAGAAAACTGATGAATTGGCTTTAGCCTTACAACAACTAGCCGACGAACCTTCTCAGAAAAATCTTTTATCTGCACAATTATCTTTATCCTCTTTCCGTCGTCAATTTCCTAAATGGATGGAACAAAAACAAAATATTAGTCCTTATCAAATTGAAGTTTGGAAAAACCGCTTAGATACTCTCGATCGCTTGTTAAGTTATGGGGAGAAAAATATTTTAGATCGGTCTGATAATTTGTCGGCAAGATAGTTATTAGTTGTTAGTTGTTAGTTGTTAGTTGGTAGGGGTCAACGGTGAAGCAGTGCGGTCTTGGGCGGGGCTTTCAAGCACCTGAAATAAATTCAGGTGACAGCCCCTTGGGTTTCCCCCATGAGCAACTGCTGAACCCGAAGGGTCGTTGACCCGTACATTTGTTAGTCATCATATACGGTTCGATCGACTATCAACAATTAACAAAAACCAAAGTTTTTACTGTATCTCATTAAGCTAAAAAAAACTATTTCCCAATACAAAAACGACTAAATATTCTTTCTAAAACTGATTCGGTTACTTCTTCTCCTGTTATTTCTCCTAAAGCTTGAATGGCATTACGAAGATCGATCGTCCAAAAATCTAAAGGAAGTCTCTCTGTAATTGTTGTCTGCACTAGTTCGAGAGAATTTTTAGCTCTAGTCAATACGGCAGCTTGTCTTTGATTAATAGCAATATCTAAGTTAGCAGCAGTAATTTTTCCTGTATTAATTAAATTTAAAATAGCTTTTTCTAAAGCATCAATTCCCTCATTTTTAGCTGCTGCTGTCGAGACAACTTGGCTAATTTCTTGGGGATATTTAACTACAGTTGCAGGAGCTAGATCGATTTTATTAATAACTAAAATGAGAGGACGATGTTTGACTTGCTGATAAATTTCTGCGTCTTCTTCCGTCCATTGGGCTTGAGCATCAATTGTGAGTAAGACTAAATCTGCTGCATTAGCTGCATGGCGCGATCGCTCTACACCAATTTTTTCAACTTTATCGGTTGTTTCCCTAATTCCTGCCGTATCCAGCACTTGCACGGGAATGCCCGATACTACCAGACTAGATTCTACCACATCCCTAGTTGTACCAGGTAAATCTGTAACAATAGCGCGATCGCTTTTACTCCAAGCATTGAGTAAACTAGATTTTCCTACATTAGGACGACCGACAATTGCCACTTTAATCCCAGTGCGCAATAATTCCCCGCGATCGGCAGTAGCTAAAATTTCTGTTACTGTTTGTAATGTTTCTGCCAGTCTATCTTTAATTACGGCTTCATCTAAAGGGGGCAAATCATCTTCAAAATCGATTCTTGCTTCTACTTCTGCTAAGATATCCAGACAAGTTTGTCTCAATTGACGAATGGGACTGGCTAGTTTTCCCTGTAATCCTGCTAGAGCTATTTGAGATGCCTGAGAAGACTGTGCCGAAACCAACTCCGCTACACTTTCTGCTTGAGTTAAATCGATTCTACCATTAAGAAATGCTCTTAGGGTAAATTCCCCTGGTTGAGCCAATCTCGCTCCTTGCTCCAGACATAGTTGTAAAACTTGCTGTACGGGCATCATCCCACCATGACAATGAAACTCTACCACATCCTCGCGAGTATAAGAACGAGGTGCAAGCATTAATAGTAATAACGCTTCATCTATTAGTTGGTGAGTTTCTGGGTGATGAATATAGCCATAAAGAATTCGATGAGAATCCCAAGTTTGTTTACCTGGAGTTTGAAATAAATTTTGAGCGATTGCTACCGCTCTACTACCCGATAAACGTACAATCCCAATACTACCTTGTTGGGGGACTACCGCACTTGCGATCGCGACAATAGTATCTCCTTGAGTTAAAATCATTAAGTATATATATCCGCAGGAGTATCTTTTATATTTATCTTTATTTAATACTATTTCCCGTGTAACATAGAAAGAAAGCAGCATTAGAACTCTTGCAGTCCGCGAATGTCCTGAATGAGTAAAGATTATCAAAAGGGTAATTCGTGCTTATCCAACCGTTGTGGCGTTATTTACCCCAAACAAAATCATCTAAGAAGAAATAAACGCTATCGATTTTCCCTAAAAAGATTCTGCCGTTTTTTATATTTACGCATTTTGCGTTTTAGAGGAAAACCCAAGATGCTCTCAAGGGGATTGGCAGTAGGAGTTTTTGCTGGTTTTTTTCCTCTTTTTGGCTTACAAACTGTTATTGGTATACTGTTAGCAACTTTGGTTCGTGGTAACAGAGTTGCAGCAGCAGCAGGTACTTGGGTTAGTAATCCTTTAACTTATGTACCAATTTACTTGCTTAACTTCAAAGTAGGTAAATTTTTACTTGGAGTTGAAAGTCAACCCCTCGAACAATTAGATTTACAATCTTTTGCTCAATTTATCGAATTAGGTTCTACTTTTGCAATTACACTGATGTTTGGTTGCTTTGTTGTTGGTTCGATTAGTGCCTTAATTACTTATTTTGCTAGTCTTTATTTTTTACAATCAAAAAAGATAAAGAGAAGAAAATAAAAAACTTCTGCAAGTTTAGAATCTGTACTCGTCTTTCTCCCCCAGAATTGAGCAAGGAAGCTCGCGGAGGTTTCCTCCGCAAGAGCAGGTCTTGCTTGGGGGCTGGGGGGCAATTGCCAGTTTTAGAAGTCTCATTTTATCTGTTTAAGCGGAATTAAATCTCCTGCCCCCGTAACCCCCAACATTGGGGGTATTTTTGTGGGACTTATAGACAAACTTCTGAAATTTCAGAATCTATAATCGTCTTTCTCCCCCAGAATTGAGCAAGGAAGCTCGCGGAGGTTTCCTCCGCAAGAGCAGGTCTTGCTTGGGGGCTGGGGGGCAATTGCCAGTTTTTAAGGGCTAGGAGGCAGAAAGCAAAGATGCAACACGCTTAATTTCAGTTAATACTTGAGGTAAATCATTCATTATCTCTTCATTGCTAAATCTCAGCACGGTATAACCATATTCTGATAACTTAGCAGTTCTAGCATTGTCATAATCAATTTGTCTCGTATGAATTTCGCCGTCAACTTCTATAACTAATTTAAGAGAAGAGCAATAAAAATCTAAAATAAAATTTCCTACAGGATGCTGACACCGAAAACGTAACCCTTCAAGCTGTTTGTTACGAAGGGCTGACCACAAAATAGCTTCTGCTGGTGTAAGATTGTTTCTTAATTTTCGCGCAGCTTGTTCTATTTCTGGAGTTGTACCGCGAATTCTTTTGTTATGTTTCACTTGTTGAAGCCCTCTAAATCTTCTGTGGACGTAACCCCCAAATTTGGGGGTATTTTTGTGGGACTTATAGATAAACTTCTGAAATTTCAGAATCTGTACTCGTCTTTCTCCCCCAGTATTGAGCAAGGAAGCTCGCGGAGGTTTCCTCCGCAAGAGCAGGTCTTGCTTAGGGGCTGGGGGGCAAATATCTATAATATTCTCTCTTTAGGGTTATAGCGTTTATCGGATTTATGAGGTACACCTAACACCTGCGGACTGCGGACTGCGGACTGCCTCAAAACTAAAAACTCTGTACCTCAAGTCTTATGAGAACTGCTATAAGAGGAAATCTGAAAAGTTATCGTTTTTACATTCAAGTTTTAGGTTTTGCCCCCCCAGCCCCCTGCCCCCCTTTATCCCCCCAATTCTGGGGGGGCTGGGGGGAGAACGATTGAAAGTCCCCCATCCCCCCAAAGTTGGGCAAAGGATTTAGTCCCGCGTTGATGTAATGAATTAGACTTTTCAGACAACCACTAAGAAGTTCAATAATATCTAAAATAAGAAAGTTTTAGCAAACCTTACCCAAGTAAAACCAAGACAGGCTATACCTTCCAGCGATAGTTACCAATCTTTTCAAAAAAAAATTTTGTTGAGGTGATAGGAAATTAGATCGGACTGGGTAGTTTTTAAATAGGAAAACAAAACCACCCAATAAAACAAAACAATCATATTAGGAAGGATATCATGAATAACGTATTTGCTGCAAAACTTTTACAAAATCTTCGTAATAAAAAAGGCAATAAAGGTTTTACTTTAATTGAATTATTAGTAGTTGTAATCATCGTTGGTGTACTTGCTGCCGTTGCTTTACCTAATTTACTCAGCCAAGTTGGTAAGGCTCGTGAGACGGAAATCAAGAATGCTGTTGGTACAATCAACCGCGGGCAACAAGGTTATCACTTTGAAAGACAAGCATTTGCTGATACTCAAACCAAACTAGGAGTTAGTCTCACTCCAGTTTATATTGACGATGTTAATGCTGCTATTGATGTTGGTACTGCTGGTGTAGCTAACTTTGAACCTGTAAATGCTCAAGCTGCAACTGATGGAACTAGAGCTTACTCTGGTTCAGTCATCTTTGATGCTGGTAACTATGAAATCCAGATATGCCAAACCGATGATGTTGCAACTACAACTGCTGCTCCTACTACTGGTGGTGGTTGTGCTGGTGATGCTCAGATACTCAACTAACCCAAGCTAGCTAATAGCTGTAACGTCAGTTATCAGTCTAATTAAGTAACAAAAACAGCCAGATACCATCAAGGATGTCTGGCTATTTTCAGTAAAAGGAAAGAGTATAAGTATCAAAACAATGAATATAAAATTAAGATTTAGTTTTTTGTTACATTATCTTAATTCAAAACGCAACCTAGGTTTTACTTTAATTGAACTTTTAGTTGTGGTTATTATCATGGGTATTATGACGGCTGTTGCGATGCCTAGCTTTCTAAAACAAGTTGGCAAATCCAGAGAAGTAGAATTTAAGCACACTACAGGCACAATTAATCGAGCGCAACAAGCCTATCACTGGGAGAAAAGAGTTTTTGCTCAAGGTGCTAATGATACAGAATCAATAGAAAAATTGTTAGGACTTCAGTTTGACAATAAATACATTGAAACTTACAACGTAGTTGCTAACACTAATGATGCTACTGTTGCTCCTACTAATGACGAATATCAACAAGATAGTACTAGAGCCTTTTCTGGAGGTGTTTTTTTCTTATCAGGTAATTATAAAACGATTATTTGTCAGTCTTTTGACGTAGAAAAAGAGCTTACTATTCCTACTGATGGTGATAATTGTGCTGCTGGAGAACGTCTTAAATAACTATTTTCAACTATAAATAATCGAGATAAATCTATGTTTTCTTCTTCCATTTTATTTAAATCTTTAATTGCTCCCATAGCTGCTTTAGCTTGTGCTGGTGGTATCCTCAATTTACAGCAATCTCAGCTTAAGACAAGCAAACAAACCAAAACAGAAGATTATGCCAAACTAGAACAGTATCAAAAAACCCGTTTAGATTTCTTGAAAAAAAGTTCTGCTTTTGGCTTTAGTAATCTAGTTGCTAATTGGGCTTTTCTTGATTTTGTTCAATATTTTGGCGATGCTGAAGCTAGAGAAGAAACGGGATACGCTCTCACTCCAGATTATTTTACAACTATAATTTCCCACGATCCTCGCTTTACCGATGCTTATCTTTATTTAGCTCCTGCTAACTCTCTTTTTGCAGGTAAACCAGAAAAAACTGTTGCCTTTATGACAGAAGGCTTAAAGTATTTATCTCCAGAAATCCCTAAATCTTATATGGTTTGGACATTCAAAGCAGTAGATGAACTTTTGTTTTTGGGAGATAACAAAGCAGCACAAAATTCTTACGAAATGGGAGCAAAATGGGCAGAGATTCAGAATGATGAAACTAGTCAAGCGATTGGAGCTAGAGCAAAAGAAACCGCCGAATTTTTAGCCACCAACCCTGATAGTAGAAAAGCCCAGGCAAGTTCTTGGATGATGATTTATAGTAATGCCAGAGACGAATACACGCGCAAAATGGCATTAAATAAAATTGAAAACATAGTAGAAGAGGTAGGCGGAGAAGTAATTATTACTCCCTACAAAATAACTATCAAAATGCCAGAAGAAAATCAAAGTTAAATAGAAAATATCTAAAAAATTGCCAGAGAATAAAGTCTCTGTCTAATAGGTTAAGAGGACATCAGCCGAAGTTTTTTTATATCGTGTTTTGCCCCCCTAGCCCCCCAATTCTGGGGGGAATATGTTATTAGAGTTCCCCAAATTATCCCCAAGGTTGGGGGTTACGTCCGCAGGGGATTTAGTTCCGCTTGATATAGTAATAAGCGAAAAAGTTAGGACATTTTTAAAATTACTACTCACTACTCCCTACTCACTACTCAAGGTAACTTAGTAACCGTTCATTCCCCCCTCCCTAAAAAACTAATCCATTCTGCTAAAGAACGAGGTGCGACGTGAGGGCGATCTTGTTCTGGTTCGTTCATCTTTTCTTTAGCTTGACATACTCTCGGCTCTTGTTGTTTATATCAGCAACGCCTTTACTTAACCAATCCCGCACGCAACGCTCTAACGGCTGCTTGAGTGCGATCGTCTGCACATAATTTATTGAGAATATGACAGACATGAGTTTTGACTGTTCCCACGGTAATGTATAGCTTTTCTGATATTTCTGCATTACTACAACCAGCAACAATTAGTTCTAAAACTTCCAATTCTCTATCTGTTAAGGGATAAGTATCAATAAGCTGCTGATATTCGTCAGCTACGGCAGTAATTGCTTGAGTATCTTCGTCTTCTATAGTCTGAGAGGGAGAAGCATTAACTGAAGTAGCATTAGTTTTGATAGATTGCGCTTGCTTGAGTACGATCCGAGCGATCGCGGGATCGAGCCAAGCATTTCCTTCATGGGTGTTGCGAATTGCTTGAACCAAGTTATCCATGCTAACATCCTTAAGACTATAAGAATCTGCACCAGCAGCAAAGGCAGCCATAACAGAATCTTCGCTATTGTGCATGGTGAGCATTAAAATCTTGGTATTAAAATCTGGGCTAGTTGCCTGATGCTCTTTTAATTTCTGCGTTACTTCAATGCCATCAATATCAGGTAAACCAATATCTACTAAAGCAACATCTGGTTGATGAGTTTTAACTTCCTTTAAGCCATCGTTTCCATTAGCAGCATTAGCAACAATATCTATATCTGGATACTGTTTGAGAGCAGCACACAAGCCAATACGACTCAGATCGTGATCTTCAATTAAAACGACGCTAATCTTACTCATCTCTACTAAATATAAAAAAACCGATTAAACTAATTATCTATCTTTTTAAACTATCTGGGATTTATTTGTTGATTTCATCATACTTTCGATGTATATCCAAACACCAAACCACGATGGGTAATAATTGTATGTATATTATTTTGGCTCTTGTGTTTAGATGAATGGTTTAGCTCATTTATGGTAGTTTGTCCCGTCAGAGTAACTCCTGGCAAAGTTAAAAATATGGTGTAACATTTGACTATATTTTTAATAACTATATATCCTGCATAAGCGGGAGGATGTTCCTTTTGACGGTATATTTTGGTTATTTGCTGCCTTTATCTTATTTTGTGGCACTGGTCATGCTTTTGATAGGGTGAGCGAAAAAATGCGTGGGGACTTGGAGACTTGGAGACTTGGGGAATCAATTGTCTCCCTACTTCCCTACTTCCCTATCTCCCTATCTCCCTATCTCCCTATTTACCACAGTAAATTTCGCTC
>JBFRWK010000279.1:0-52110 GCA_051439545.1 Xenococcaceae cyanobacterium
CTCCTGTAAAGTGCCGAATAACATCACCTTCAGTTAATTCTTCAGCACAAATTTGAGTTGCATCTGATGAATATGCAATCATAGTAATTAGACCTTTTTATTCAATTGGGTTCATAAGAGAAGGCGAAATCATGCTTCCCGGCGCGATCGCCTTCTTTTATCATTTTATGATACCACACTATGCTTCCTTTAAGCTCACGATTCATGAGTAAATAATCGGTAACTAAAACAAAACTAATAGACAATAATTCATCAACACAGCAAGATAAAATTGATGGTAAAAAGATAATCATAGTTAACGAGTATCTTTAACCACCATGTTGACGTATTAGGAATAGATGATTTTGGAGCCGTTAGAGTACTGTCAAAAATGGGTAGATATATCTCCAAAGACAAGAGGATATCGCAAAGTCTGTATTAATGCTCTTTCTAAAGCAACAGGTTTGAGCGAGAGGACTATTGGCAATTGGGGTAAAGATTTTTCTAAACGACCTGATTATGTCATTCATACTCTGGGTATGGCAGACAAGCTGAAACAGATTCAAAAAATAGTTCTATCTTGGGATGATTAAGAAAAATATATTTATCATAAATCGTGAGTGTAATTCTTGATTGAGAACCCGCAAATAGTTTAAGCTAGTAATAAATTTGTATTGTTTTTGAATTTTGCAGGGAAAAATATTATGCAACTGTCAGCTTCAAGTCTCGATTTATCAGATGCAGTTTTAATTGGCTAAGTTGTCGTGCATTTAAAATGTATGTTTACTTGTTAGAAATGAATCTCTTTTCTCCCCTGCTCCCCTGCTTCCCCTGCTCCCTCTGCTCAGTCTCAACAACCAAATTTAAAAGCGTGACAGCTTAAGAAAGTCTTCCCGTTCTTGTTGATTCTTTGTAAGAGTAAGTAATTCTTCGGTCTGGTCAATTACTAACAATAATTTAGATTCAGAGTTGCAGGCTATTAAATCGCCAATTTTGCCACAGAGATTTTTAACTTGTTCCTCGGAAGTCAGATTAATAATTGAGGAATCAGATGATAAGAATTGTGTCAGTATTTTGTTTAGGGCTTTAAACGGAGATTCACCAGGTCGCATTGGGTCGAGAATTGGCCATCGCTCAGATTCTGCTTTTAGAGTAGGAATCAAACCTGCTTTAACTAGGCTAGATTTACCCGAACCCGAAGCCCCTAATACGACTGTAAGCGGTTGCTTATTTACGATTTTACCTAGCTCCTCACTCAAGGTTTTTCTGCCATAAAATAGCTGACTATCCTTAGTGTCAAATGAGGCTAAACCTTTGTAGGGATTGGTACTTTTATCTAGTTTAAGTTTTGTTAAGTTTTCGGGATTGAATTTGGGGAGGGGAAAGATATATTCGCCCTTTAAGTATACATATTCCCCTGTTTTCGGGTCATATTTTCGAGGTTGAGCCAGACCAGGAGTTTGTCCTTCAGCTACTTTCCCCAGTTCGTTTTGGAGATAGGTAAAAAGTTCTTGGACAGTAATTATCTTATCCTCAATAATTGCCTCAATAAATTTATCTCTACCTCCATCAGGGTTGCCTCGTAGCACTTTTAGTAGGAAGTGGGCAAAAGGAGAATTACCATTTATATCTCCTCTGTTTCCAAAATTAAATACATCCTGTGCCTTTTCATCATGAGCAGCAGAAGTAATGATTTGCTCGGTTCTATGTTTGATAAAGCGATCGTAACTTTGTCGATATAGTTTACGGGAGCGTGCTGCATTTCTGCCTTGTCCTATCCAGGAAAATCTGCCAGCAAAGCAACAGTCGAGAATCATTAACAGATGGTGACAGTCTAAAGCACTCAAAGCCTCATATACCTCGTGCATCGATAACCAAGTGTTCTTGTTATCGGCTTCTGCATCTTGAGGCATAAAGTAACCAGCAGGTTTACCAGCTTCGCTGTCTTGTGCTTCTTCGGCAAATCCATGACCAGCAAAATAGAATAAAACGCGATCCCTATCACCAACTTGGAGCGACTTATTACTATCAAATAGAATAGTCTTATTTTTAAGATTTGCTACAAGTCGATCGAGTTTTTCTTTAGTTGCTCTTTGATTTAGTAAAAGTAAGACCTTGTAGCCGTAGATATCCTTGAGAACTTTAGCTAATTCAGTAGCGTCAGAGACAGCATTCTTGAGTTTAGGAATATAGGTATATTCATTAATGCCAATGACAATTGCTAAATTCTGCTTAATTTTAGATACTTTACTCTCAGACACTTTAGTCTCTCCTTCTCGACAAACTGATAACTGATAGCTTCCATCTCGACTGTCTGCGTTTTATCTTAGTTTCATTTTGAGTTTGTAGACTTCATAAAACTCATCGAAAAACTCATATAAAGTTGCGAAATAATCGCGGTCGCCTGACTACTGAATTAAAAGCAACCAAAGTGCGATCGCTCTTGTTAAAAAAAACTACCGATAAAGTGCTTCTACCAATGCCTTTAAGCCTAGCTCGGTGGTGAAATAGGTCATATGGTCGCAAGCCACATTGGGTAGAATTTTTGGCTGAGGAGAGCGATCGCTCCTAACACTTTTAATACTCGCCAAACTTACGGCAATATCATTAGGTTCTCCCCCAAAAATCAAACCATCAATTACCTTGTTAATAGCTGGTGTAAACAGTTTTGCCATCAATCTCCGTAAACGATTGGATTGTTGTTGTGATAATTTTGAGCGATCGCCAGCAATAATCGTGTAAGGAACTTGGGGGTCTGGATTTAAAGCAATCTTGTCGATCAATTCGGAATCGGGTTGCATTTGATCGAGAGCATTATCGATATTTTCGACAAACTGTAAAGACTTGGCAGCTAAATCCGTGACTATTTTGGCAGGTGGAACTAAACCTGAAATTTGATTCAAACTCATTCCTAGTAACGCAAAAGTCATATCTTGAATTGTTGACCAAGGAGAACCAGCATTGGGAGTTCCCAACATAACCAGATGTTGAACTATTTGGTTTCCGCCTTCTTGTTCGATAAACCAGCGAGAAACTAAGCCCCCCATTGAGTGGGCGACTATATGTAATTTTTTACCGTGATTTGTTCCCAAACCGACAGATTCTAGCCGTTGTTTGAGTAATTGGGCGTTTTCTTCAATAGTAGTGTGAAGATTTTCATAATCGAAAGTTAATACGAGGTCGTAAACTTCCCGTAGCGGATTTAATTGACCGTTTACTGCTACTTTTGCCTGTCGAACGCTTGTTACCATAGTTTCGGTATCGCCGATAATACCGTGAATATAGAGGACAATTTTTTGAGCGGAAGTAACTTGTTTTTTAACTGTTTCTAAATCTCGTTCGTAGATAACTTGCAACTTGTTGTCTGCTTCTGTGACTTCTGCTGCTGCTAAGATGGGATATTCGTAAGTGTGACCTAGCTTTTGATGGCGCAGCTTTTTAAAGAAAATTTTAATCGAACCACCCAAGCTACGGCTACTGGTAGTCGGTTGTGGTAAACGTTCTAGTTTAATTTCTGTTTGTTTTCCTTGAGAAACTCCATAACCGAGAGGCAGGAAAAACTCACCATCATAGCTGACGGGTAAAAGATATTCATCTGCTGCTAAACTTTGGTTCACCAATAAAGTTAAGGGTGCATCTTTGGTAACTGAGTTGACATCGTTAACATCAAATAATTCCAAAGCACTCAAACCTGGATCGCTACCGCGACTGGTAGTAAATTGAAAAGGTTCAATCGCTTCTGCTTCATCCCATAACGCAGGTGGTGTAATTAGATTGCCGATATCTCTTGTTGCCTGAGAAACAGTAGTTAAGGTTACTTTTCCCTGTAACTTGGAATGGGGTTGTATTTTAATTAAACCATTTAATAGTTGAGCAGAGCGATCGCTGGTTAGTTCTTCAGCATCCCTTGGCTTAACAATCGTCACTGCTATTTCTTTAGTAATCCAATCGTCATACCTTCTGCCAGAACGACCAGCATTACGGCTATAAACTCGATCCATCAAGCGATCGAGACTACTTTCTGGTTCTGTGCCTCGCGTTCCCCTATTTGGGGGTTTTAGTCCCTCTTGTTCGAGTAAACTGGCATTAAAATCAGTTTTACTGACAATTAGCTTGAAGATATCTTTGTATTCAGTAATACCTTGTTCTAAAAACTCTTCTGGGATGGAGAGGACAATATCATCAAATCCCTCAACAATTCCTGCTCTTTCTGCTGTTGCAACTGGCAGCACCACACTACTTCTTTCGTCAAAAAAAGGAACTGCCACAGAATAGTCTTCTGCTAAATCGATGACATTAGCATATAATTTTTGGTTGCTATGGTTAAGCAGTCTAACTTGAATGACTGGAGGTTTCCATTCCCCATCTTCATATTTGTACTCTAAGCGTAGTTCGGAATCAGTATTTAAAAGCTCTGAATTTTCATGGGTTGTAATTTCTCCATCTGTTCCCTCATAACCAATTAGCCTAACTTCCATCTCCACATCTTGAGACTTAATTTGGCTGCGTTGGGGACTTTTTAAATTGAGAATATTACGCCAACGGGCGATCGCTTCAATTGCTTCAATTGCTTCCGTCGCATTATTAATGGGAGCGACTAGAGGACGTTCATCTTGAATAATTTCGTATTGTTCTTGGCGAAATTGTAAACAAAGATCGGCATCGGTAAGATTTTCTACTTGTTTAACATACAAAGATTTTTGACCGAAATTGGCTTGTCCTAAGGCTTGTTGTGCCAATTCTCTGCCACTTTCTTCCCCCTCGATATAAACTTTTAAAGGTTCTAGAGGCAAACTGGTAACAACAGCCCAATAACTTCGCTCTTCGTCTAAATTTTCTAAACCCCGAGTAATTTCTACCTTGCTTTTTTGAGTCAAGACTTTGGTAACTTTAGCTTCCCCAAGAGCTTTTGACACCTGTTTTAAATCATCGGGTTTGCTTCCTACAGGAAATATGGCTAGTAAAGTAGTTTCATCGGCAGAAGACAATTTAGGAATACCCTGTATTACCCCACCATCGATTTCCCAACCCTTATTATTAGAGTGCGTACTGTAGCTTAAAGTGAAGTAAAAAGGACGTTCTGGTATCGCATCCCCTAAAAACGATTCTTTTAAATCTTCTGGGCTAGTTGCTTCGAGTTGAGGTACTTGATCTCGAACATTGCCCTTAATCAAAGCTTCTATATTTCTAGCTAAATCTAGGTAAGATAAACTGCCATTAGTTTGTTCTAAGCTTTTAAGAAGAAAGTAAGAAAAAGCACCTCTGGTTTCACCATCGTCTCCTTGATATTCCCTCGCATACTGAAAATCTCGACAAGCTGCCAAGAGAATATGTTTTCCCTTGGGCAATTCTAACCCTGTCTTTTTCCAAGGGACTTCGGATGAAGTGAATAAAAAATCATTAAAAGTTGCATCCTTAGCAAAGATAAAGCTAGATAGATCGCGCTCTCTCGTATCTTCTGGAGCTAAACGTACTCCTTGAGGAATATTGCGAGTTCCCGAACCAGAATGACAGCAATCGAGAATTACAATTATACGGGGATTTTTTTCGGCTACTTGAGCTAGTAAATATCTAAGTTCTTTATCGGCTAAATCGTGATTTCCTGGGGTACGGCTATCATAACAAACTAAAGTTTCATCTAAGCCGTCTGGCTCTAAATGCCAGAATTCTTGAGGAGCTTTTTCTTGACCTCCGTGTCCTGAATAATAAAATAGGGCGATATCGTCGCTATCTGCTTGAGTTAGGTATTGCTGAAAACCGTCAATAATTGCCTGACGAGTAGCTTCTTGATTTAAGAGTCTTTTTGGTTTTCTCAGTGTCCATTCTCCAGCAATCTGGTTTTGGAGATAGGTTTCTATTGCTCTAATGTCATTCTCACAGCCTTTTAAGGAAGGTATTGGAGAATTCGGATCGTAGTTATCGATGCCTACGAGTAATGGATATATATTGCGACTCATCTCTTTTTCCTTTTGTCTCTGACCTATATAAGGGTAGAGTTTGCCTTCTCTAATACAAAAGACGTAGCTATAAAGTAAAATTACGATCTAACTTTTTTTAATATGCACTCGTAATTCTTTGCCTGAAAATTTTTTAGCCTATATTTGTAGTTTTTCATTAGGAATATAGTATCGACCCTCTTTTAAAAATATATCCATAACAATTACCATCCGCTACAGTAACAACAATAGCCAGATAGTCGAAGACCAATTTGCCGACTTAGATATCCGCAACGACGCAGAAAGCTTATCTTTTGGTGTACGACAACCTTTAGTCAAAAAACCCAATACAGAATTTGCTTTGGGTTTAAACGTAGATTTACGTCGCTCCCAAACATTTTTGCTTGACGATCGTTCTTTTGAGTGATTAAACTCAATAAATCCCTCGTCAACTCAATTTCTCCTCACCCTGTTGTTCTGTATTCATCTGTTTTATCCAAAACCCAAATTAGTTATTAGTATACAATCATGTTCCACACTCCCGACTCAGAATGCGTTGTCCATTCTCCAGAAGATAGACTCCTGTGGGTTCGATAATCGGGTCTCCTTTTTTCCATCTCGGTGTCCGTGGTTTCTCTGGGAGCTTCTGGGATAATAATATTACCTGCGATACCCGTTCCTGTACTTTGGGCAGATATGTTGCTACCCTTGGTTAGGTCGAGGTCGATCGAGTTAACTGTAATCTCTCCACCATTTCCCCTGCCAGAAGTACTAGCATCGATCTCACCTCCTGCTCTTAAAGACAGATTAGTATTGATATCTCCTGCGATTCTAAACGTAGGAGATATCAATTCTCTAAATCAGAAACGACAACAATTATTCACTGCTATTTGGAGGACAGTAATTTGTTTTTACGACAAATAATTAGTCCTTTAGTCCCGCTTTCTAAAAATATAGGCGGTAAACAGGTCGCTATCCTTTCTCTCCTCAGACAGATTGAACCCCACGGTATATAATCTGGGATCGGATGCATCGGGATGCTCAGGATATGCTTTACGGATTAATTCAAGAGCTGCCTCTGTGGGTTCAAACACACAGATAATACCTGTCGGTGATGTTGTACGTATGCACTCTTTCATGACATCGGCTCTCACGGTTTCCTGTATGTGATGCAGACAACCGCACAGAAAGATCGCATCAAACATCCCATTTTCAAACGGTAAATTTTCAGCATTAAATGGCTTGAAGGTAATCAATCGATCCACCTGCAATTTATTGGCTTTGCTCGCCCAATCTTTTTTACTGTAATCGGAAAGGTCGTCTTCTGGCTCACCAGTAATTACGCGATAGCCGTTCAAGGCCAATGTTATAGCCATATTGCCTTCACCAGTTCCAACATCCAGAATCTTTGCGTCTTTACTCAGAGCCATTTCATGAACTACCTGGTTGGCAAAATCTACTATGGCTTGAAAAGACAAATCATCCTTCAGAATCTCTTTTGCTTGGGTAATGTCCATTTGAATAAGCCTCCTTAGCTTTACAAAACTGCATTTCTCCTGACTAAACGACCATCCTCCATATAAATAATGCGATCGGCGATGTCTAAAATTCGCGTATCGTGAGTTACTAATAAAATCGTCGAGTGGTTTTCTTTGACCAAACGATACATAATATTGACTACTTCTCGACCACTTTTACTATCTAAAGCAGCAGTAGGTTCATCGGCTAAAATCAACTTGGGTTGGTTGGCTAAAGCTCTGGCGATCGCTACCCTTTGTTTTTGACCGCCTGAAAGATTATCGGGATAGTAGTTCGCTCTTTCTGCTAAGCCAACTGCTGCCAGCATATCTTGTGCTTGAGAAATAATTTGGCGATCGCTTAAACCCCGATCTAATTCCAGAGACATCTGCACATTTTGTTGGGCGGTCATAAAGGGTAAAAGATTGTGAGCCTGAAAAATATAGCCAATTTGACCTCTGAGTTTAACTAATTCTGCTTCGCTGGCTTGGAATAACTCTTTACCCAAAGTACACAAGCTTCCCGATTGCACAGATCGCAGTCCCCCAATTAATGTTAAGAGGGTAGTTTTCCCAGACCCTGAAGGACCCGTGAGAATGACGATTTCACCCGCCTCAATTTCGAGGTTGACATCACATAAAACTTGTCTGGCTAAAGCTTTTTTGCCGAAATAATAATTTAAATTGCAGATAGTTATCGGCTTCATGATTCCCCTCAGTCAAAAGATATCGGCTGGATTGGCAGATTTCATTTTTCTCACCGCAGAAACCCCAGCAATCAAACACATCATAATCGTTGCCACTAAGATATTTACTGCTCTTTGCCCAGTCATCGCAATCGGTAATAAAGTAGCTTGTTGGGCAAATTTATAGACAAAGAACGCGATCGCAAATCCTGGAATATAGCCCAAAGATCCAATAATTAAGGCTTGTTGAAAAACTATGTTTAATAAATATTGATGACTATAACCGATCGCTTTTAAAGTAGCGAACTCCTTGAGATGTTCAGAAACATTGGTATAAAGTATTTGGTAAACTACCACAGCCCCGACAATAAAGCTCATGACGACATTTAAATTGAAGGTGAAGCCAATAGGAGTTGTAGTTTGCCAATAGTTTTGTTCAAAGTTAATAAATTCTTGTTTGGTAAAAACTTGGACATCTTGAGGTAAATATTGTTGCAGCTTGAGTTTAAAATTTTCTGGGTCAGCACCTGCTTTCAATTTAATTAAACCAATATCAATAAAGCCTTTTTCTCTGGTATTAGAAATTCGTAAAAAATTAAGATCGCTAGTAATGATATTGCCATCAAAAGCAAAAGAAGCTCCTAACTCAAATAAACCTACTACTTGAATACGACGATTACTTAATTCAGTGGTTACCGAATTATCTCGCTCGAATTTTTCTGCTATGGAGCCATATTCGGTTCGAGAATTGCGGTCGAACAAGATTGTATCGCTCGCCTGAAGTCGATTTAGATTAGACTTAATTCCAGGTAAATCGAAGGTTTGGTGTCTGAGGTCAAAACCAATCATCCCAATACCGCGCCAAGAATTTCTCGATTCGGGATTTTTCCACTGGGCAAAATCAAAATAAATCGGATTGACATATTCAACCTCTTCAAAAGCTAAAGCTTGAGACAAACGCCGTTGAGAAAAGCTTGCCATGTCAACCAAACCTGTGGAGCGGGAGCTAACAATAAAACAGTCTCCCTGTAAGCTTTGATGAAAATGGACTACACTGTCAAACATAGCATCAAGCATCCCTAATTGGAAAAAGATGATGACAACGGCAAAAACTACCCCCGAAAGGGCAATCAAAAAACGAATTTTTTGATATTTTAGTTGTAACCAAGCAGTAAATAATCTTTTAGACACTGGCTTAACGTCAATTTGGGTTAAGAGTATTGTTTAGTTGAGGTCGTTAGTCGTTAGTTGTTAGTCGTTCTCATTTGGTTAGTGGTTTCAATCTGAACGTTGACCTGTAAGTTAGTTAAATTAGCTACTTTTTGGCTATCTTCAGGATGCAAACGAATTTTGACTTCTACCACCCTGGCATCGACATCGGCTACGGGATCTGTATCTAGCACATCTTGAGTCCTAATTTGCCAACCAACATCATCTACCGTTCCAATTAGTTGGGGCAAAATTCCGCCACTGGTGATGGTTGCCTTTTGCCCGATACGGATGCGATCGATCTCGCTTTCGTAGACTTCGGCAACTACGTACATATTCTTGGTATTACCTACTTCGACGATACCTTCAGCCTTATTGACCATTTCTCCCGCCCAAGTATTGATTTCCAGAATTTGCCCCTCAATCGGTGACTTGACGTAAGCTAAGTCTAAATTTGCCTGCGCTTGCTTGACGGCAGCTTCAGCAACTTCTAATTCGGCTTGAGCAACGGACACATCCACAGCTCGAACTTCGGCGATCGCTTGAAAACTAGCTTCGGCTTGACTAATTTGCTGAGTTAAAGTTGTTTTAGTGCGGGCTAAGTTAGCTTCAGCTTGGCTAATTTGTTGTGCCAAGGTTTCTTGAATTTCCGTTAAATTAACCTCTGCTGCCCGTAGTTGTTTTGCAGTAGTTGCTTGCAGCAAACAAACTCGATCCCTTTCAGAAGTAGCGATCGCCCCATCTGCTAGTAAAAATTCATATCGCTGACACTCTTTGGTGGCATTGATTAATTCAGCCTTGAGTCTGTCAATATTTGCCTGTTGGGAATTGGTTTGTCCTTGTAGTTGAGCTTTTAAATTGGCAATACTGGCAGTTTGGCTATCGATCTGACCGACTAATTCGGCTCTAACCTCTTGAAATTTGGCATTTTGGGCTGCGATCTCCCCTTGTTTTGCTCCAGCTTTCACTTGAGCTAATCGAGCCTTGTTTGCTACTACTTGCTTGTGAGCTTGTTCGAGAATCGCCTGGAGGCGCGAATGGTCATCGAGAATCGCAATAGTTTGACCTTTGGTAACACGATCGCCTCTTTTAACTAAAAGTTGTTCGACTGTTGCACCTTCAAAAAAACCTGATGCGGATACCTTAATTACTTCACCTTGAGGTTCTAAATAACCAATTGCTGCAACTGCTTGGGGAATTACCTGAGTTTCAGTAGCTGGCTCATCAGCACTGCGATCGACTTGCGTCTCAGCAAAATAGTAGGCTAAGAATCCTCCAGCAATTAGGGTGACGGCAATGATGGAAGCTGTAGCTACCCGACTTTTGGGCTTGACAAGTAACTGATGTTTCACGATAACAGTCCCCAAAAATTCTTGAATTTTGGCTATCTTTAAATAGACACAGAACCATAAAATAGCGATCGCAGAATTTATGTTCGTACTTTAGCTTCACCTTTAAAGTAAATAACAACTATGAAGAAAATGTGAGTAGATTACAAGTTTCTCAAAGTCTTAAAGTTAATTAATTATGTATTTTGAGCGAATATTGAGATTGTGATTTAACCATTCAAGGGTAAAAGTCCCGTTCTACAATATTTTATTTTAATGATAGGGCGAACGACGGGACTCGAACCCGCGAGTGGTGGAACCACAATCCACTGCCTTAACCACTTGGCTACGCTCGCCATGTCGCTAAACTATTATAACATTGGAGTTCAAAATAATTAATAATTGTTTTTCAGTTAATCTAAAAGAAAAATAATTTAAATTAATAATGAGTTTAAAGCTAAATTTAGGTATCTGCGGTATGACATTAACTGGGTTGGGGATTTTACTATTGTTGACCAATCCTGGACCAAAGGAATATCAAAGCTATGCCTCCCAAGCTTTAAATAGTTATCTCAAAGAAAATGCCTGTACTCAATTACCTCCAGAAATTAGCAGTTTACTAAAAAGCCATTGTCATTCTTTAGTAGATAGCCTCCGTCCTCAATTAGCTCAAATAATCGATCGTCAAACGATTAGACAAAACTTTATTTTATTTAGTATTTACCAAACTGACTTATCTCTTCCTTCTACATTACCTGATTATCAAGTCAAAACTTTAGGGGTATTTAAAAAATTCTACATTTATGAAAGTGAACAGCTTTAAGTAGCTGGGCAAAATTAAATATAAAATACAACCGTAAGATTTATCCCCTATCTCCCTTGTCTGCCCCATCTTACCGCTGTTTTAAACTTAATTGAGTCTACCTACTTAGTTTCTGGTCTCGGTTATGATTGATGTAAAGATAAACGTTAAAAATTTGTTAGCTAAAAGAAAAGTATGAGCAAGCAAATTGAGCATAAAGAACATACAAATTCTAATATAGAGTCTAAATCTATGCGGACACCCCCCTGGGGAAAAGTCACCGTTCTAGAAGAAAGAGATCATTATTGTATTAATTGTATAGAAGTTAAACCAGGACATCATATTAGTACCCAAATGCATTACCATCGTAGTGAGCATTGGATTGTTGTTTCTGGTACAGCTAAAGTAATTTGTAATGGGGAAGAAAAACTATTAATGCAAAATCAGTCAACCTATGTACCGATGAATACCCCTCATCGAGTCGAAAATCCAGGGGTTATTCCTTTAATCATGATTGAAGTTCAAAATGGGGAATATCTTGGGGATGATGACATTATTCGTTTTGCTGAAGAAAGTTGACTAAAATTTGGTTTTTTACCCAGATAAATTATTGATTTTCTGGTTTTTTGGTGTTATCGTCAATCCAATTTAGATAAGGCTGAAAACCAGCTATAATCGGTATTGCAATAATCTCTGGTACTTCGTAGCTATGGAGTGCCTTAATTTTTTGAGCTAATTCAGTAAAAAGATTGAGGTTGGTTTTAATCGACAATTGCCATTCTCGATCGCTGTTAATTTTTCCTTGCCAAGTGTAAATAGAATTAACAGGAGTCATACTAACGCAAGCTGCTAGTTTTTCGTTTAGTAAAGCTCGGGCAATCTTGTTGCCTTCTGATTCAGAAGCAGCAGTTACTAGTACCAGACAACAAATAGAATCATCTTGTTTCATGATGACTTGGCTACTTAAGAAACTTCATACTCAAAACAGCGATCGTTAGATAAAGAATGATGCTTTATAAAAATAGAGTCTAAGATAGCATCTTTCAGGTTAGTTTGAAATAAATTATTTTTTTCCAAAATAGCATCTTTGAGGTTAGCTTTCTCTAAATTAGCTCCTGATAATTTTGCTCCAATTAAATTAGCTCCCTGAAGATTGGCATTGTACAAATTAGCATCTTCTAAATTAGCTTGCGCTAAATTAGCATAAGCAAAATTAGCTCCTGATAGTCTAGCTCCACTAAAATTAATATATTGTAAATCCGCTCCACTTAAATCTATACCATTTAAAAAACTCCAGCTTAAATTTACTTCATTTAAAGAAGTATTTTTTAAACAAGCTCCGCTTAATCTTCCTTGTTGCAAATTAACCCAATTGAAATTAGTTTTACTGAGATTTGCTTGTCGTAAATTAATGTTAAATAATTTAGCTCCACACAAATTAGCTTCAGTCAAATCCGCTTTCCTGAGATTAACATAAGCTAAGTTAGCCCCACTAAGTTTGGCGTTGTGCAATTGAGATTTAACCATAAAAGCTCCTTGTAAATTCGCTTTAGTTAAATCTGCATTTTGCCATGTAGTTTCACTAAGTTTGGCATAGCTCAAATTAGCCCAGTTTAAGGAAGCATTGCTTAGATTAGATTTAGTAAAAAATCCGTAACTTAAATTAGCTCCTTGTAAATTAGCCCCAGTTAAATTAACCCCAAGCAATAGGACATTACTTAAATCTTCACCTCTAAGATCGACCCCAGAAAAATCTCTTTGACCTTGCTCATACAATTGCAATAAATAGCTAATTTTCATCTTGTCATCTTTTGATAATTATTAGACTAATTAATTAACTTAACAATTATCAGTTATTCGCTCGATCGACAGGTTTAACTCTATTATCAACTTATATTATTTATCAGCTATTGACAAGCAAAAAAGAAACAAGGAAATATTAATTTAGATCTAAAACTAATAAATTATTAACTATTAATATATTTCAATAATTTTTATGAAAATAAATTTAAACTGCTTAACATTTCTAGCTACAGGTTTAAAAATAGACAGAGTCTAGCTAAAATAATCCCACGCTTACATAGTATCCATGGCGTGGGAAAAGCACAACAGTTATTAATTTTAGTTATTATTAGATACAGAATAAACTTGCCCATCGATAAGTATTCTGGTGATTCCTTTTGCTTCTAGATAAGATGAAGTTTTTTGCAACATCCGACCATCAGGAACTTTAATAATTCGTTCTCGACGATGGGAAAATCGTTTAGCTACACGGTGATTATCAAATACTGGTAAAGTTGTTTGTTGAATTTCTGAAGCGGGGATAGTACCTAAATCGGCAAAATCTTCTAGGGGTCTAGTTATTAATTCCGAAGCTCGATCGATCACTAAATAACAAGTTCTGGGGAAAGAGGCATCTGTAAGGGGTAAAATTTGAATATTGAGCTTGTCAATGTTGGCATGAGGATAAGTAATATCTTCATCGGTTTCTGTATCCCAATCATCATCATAGTCCTCTTCATCTTCATCTTCATCTAATTCGTCAATATCTTCCCCCAACATTTCGCCTAAAGTAACTACATCTACTACATCAACTTCGTCTTCCTCTTCTTCAGGCGGTACAGATTCCTTAATGATGGGACGACGAGATTTGATTTTTGCTGGAGTTTGAGAGATAACAGTTTTGTCTTCTGTATCTTTAGTAGAGACTACAGGTGGAGAAGTACTAGGAATTTCGGCTTCGGGGGTTACTTCAGGCTCTTGTTTTGGAGTAGTTACTTCGGACTCAGACAATTTAGGTTTTTCTCGCTCTTTTTTAGCTTGGCTAGCTTTAGGACTACTTTTATGGGTACGCGCCAAGCGTTTTTGTTGAATTAATTCTTCATACTCCGACTCCGACAAGTTACTTTTCAAAAAACGACTAATAGTTGAACTACTCACATCGTAATCTTCTGCTAAGGTTGACGTTGTTGCCTGAGAATTACGATAAAGCTGAAGAATTTGTTTTTTATCTTCTTCTGTCAGTTTTCTTGGACTCATGTTTTTCAACTACCCTGTCTACATTTAGAACTCGTTCATCATCAGCAGCATCGCTCGATCCAACAAAGATCGGATAAACTCTGACCTCGTGAATTTAATTAAGATGACTGTTAATATATTTAACCTTAAATATAATCCTCCTGCATATTGTATTTTTTCTTGAATACAAATTCAATTGGCGGAAATAACTGATAAAGTTATTGGGTGGATTTTGGAACTTGGGTTAAAAAAAATGGCGATGAACAAGAAGAAACCCGCATTACTCGTTTTAGCAGATGGTAGTTTTTATCATGGTTGGTCATTTGGTGCCAAAGGCACTACTGTTGGGGAAGTAGTCTTCAATACGGGGATGACTGGCTATCAAGAAGTGTTAACCGACCCTAGTTATTCGGGTCAGATTGTCATCTTTACCTATCCCGAATTAGGTAACACTGGAGTTAATCGAGAAGATGAAGAATCTCATGCTCCTAAAATAAAAGGAGCGATCGCTCGTAATGTTACCTTTCGTCCTAGTAATTGGCGTTCTACTCAGTCTTTGCCAGACTATCTGCAAGAACATCATATTCCTGGTATCTATGGCATAGATACCCGTGCGCTCACTCGTAAGATTCGCTCTGTAGGGGCGATGAATGGGGCGATTTCTACAGAAATTCTCGCTCCAGATGATTTGTTGTCTCGCGTGCAACAAGCACCTAGTATGGCAGGGTTGAATTTAGTTAAAGAAGTAACCACCTCAGAAATCTATGAATGGTCGGAGTCTACCGAATCTATTTGGGAATTTAATCCTGTGGGGGTAAAACAAGAACAAGATTTATTAACAGTTGTCGCGATCGATTTTGGGATTAAACGTAACATCTTACGTCGTTTGGCTAGTTATGGTTGCAAAGTCATAGTCGTACCTGCTAACACTTCTGCTGAGAAAATTCTGGAATATAATCCCGATGGTATTTTCCTGTCTAATGGCCCTGGAGATCCTGCTGCGGTAACAGAAGGCATCGAAACAACCAAAGCCTTATTATCTGCGGGTAAACCCACTTTTGGTATTTGTATGGGACATCAGATTTTGGGTTTATCTTTAGGGGCAGAAACCTTTAAACTGAAATTCGGTCATCGCGGTTTGAATCAACCCGCAGGATTGAGTCAGCAAGTAGAAATTACCAGTCAAAATCATGGTTTTGCGATCGCCCAAGAATCTTTAGGAGCAGATGTAGAAATTACTCATCTCAATTTGAATGATAAAACTGTAGCAGGACTGCGCCATAAAACTTTACCTTTCTTTTCGGTACAGTATCACCCAGAAGCTAGTCCTGGCCCTCATGATGCCGATTATTTATTTGAAAAATTCGTTAATTTGATGCGGGAAAGTAAGTAATTTATTAGATAGCGCGATCGCAGTAACTATTTTTAAGATAAGCGATCGCTTTTTTTACGACATACTATTAAGTATCTTCCTGCATAAGTTTGACTTAAAGCAGCGTAAACATTTTCATCTTTTCTATATCCCTTTTCAACAAATCTAATTTTGGGTGATTGAAAAAATATTTCTTCAACTGCTTGGGGCTTGACTCTATGTTTGCGATCTAGTTTTTCTACAATTCTATCTAAAAAAACTAATTCTCTTATTTCCAAATAACAATACTCCTATCATAATAAGCTATTTAAGTAACTACTCTTATTGTTTATCATTTTAATGAGCGATCGCTTTGTTTGTGTTTAGTTAATGCGATCCTAAATAGCTTGAATGGCTTGAGAGCGAATTTAATGACTACTGTTTATAGGAAAGAATTTACACTACGATCGATCTTTGTTAACTTAATACAGATCGATCGCCATTTCAGAGAATGAAATAATTATATGCCCAAAGTTTATCTTAACCGTTTTCCTTTAACACAATTAGGAGACAAAGATAAAAAAGTTCAAATCTATAAATGTAACTTCAAGTCGCCTATTGAACCAGGAAAAGAGTTTTATTCTAAAATAAACAGTATATGCTACAAAATTGGATATACATCAGGAGTAAGATTTGGTTCAAATATTATTACCAAAAAAGAAATATCAAGAGAATATTTAATCGATAAAGATTGGACTTTGCAACATCAGGGATCGCAAATTTTAGATCCAGAAAATATTGTTGATAAAAATGCTTTAGAAAGATTAGAACGTCGCTGGTTGGGTCAAAAAATTAGACAAATATCCGCTCGACACAGAGTACAAAATGCTTCTGAAGGAGGATTTATTTGGTGGAATGCAGATAGGGTAATTTTAGAAGATTTAGGTTGGGAAGTTCATAGCGGTGTTCGCTTGGATATAGAGCTTCATTCTTCAGGAACTATATTAGCTGAAATTGATGTTCACCATCGTTTTTACTCTCCTTGGACTCTAGAACAGTGGTTACAAACTTACCCCGATATTCCAATTACTTGGGTACGTAATACTTACGATCTTCTTACTTGGAAATATAAAAATATTAGTGATGAAAATCCTGAAACAGTTATGTTACCGACAGGGATAAGTTTAGCCGAATATCATCGAACTTCCAAAAATCCTGCTACAAAAGAAGAAATTAATAATGCTAGAGTTGTCTATCTTGAAAGTAAAAATAAAGAAATAACACATCTTTCTACTAGACTTAGACCCAGTGTAACGATGGAAATTTTGAGTAAATTACAAGAAAGAGGTTCTCAAGAAGCTGGAAAAGTATTTTCTCAAACTCGTAAATCCACTCAATTTCGTTTTGAACAAAGTCAAAATACCGCTAAATGTTTAGCTAGCCAAGTTTACAATATCAATCCAAAAATAATAAATACAAAAATAAAACCTCAAAAAGAAAATGGAATTGTCCTTAGAAATAAATCTCCGTTATTGCTAACTAAATCATCAAAAGTATATCGTCCTAAACAAAGTTTAGATTTAGGTTGTTATCAAGTTGGAGAAAAACAGTTTGGATGTCTGGATTTAACCAATAAAGGTGGATGGTCAAAATTTATTAGTGACAAGCTTGAAAATGTAGCTAAAAAAAGTCAGGCAGATATTTTTTTAGAACCTGCAAAGAAGAAACAAGATTTACCAGATAGTTCTTTAGCACGTAAGCAATTTTGGCAAAGTTGGGCAAATCAAGGTACTCAAACTATTTTAGTTGTTAGTAATTGGTTAGAAAGCACCGTAAAAGCTCAATATCAACGAGAAGCCTTAGAAGCAAATATTGCGCTTCAGTTCATGCAGCCTATGTTTCAAGTTGAAGAACATCGTATTGCTAACATTATTTTAGGTTTGTTATTAAAAGCACAATGGCAACCAGTAGGGTTAGAAGTATTAAAAGATGAATATGCAGCAGAAATAGTCATTGGTTTTGATGCAGGTACAAATAGAAAAATGTACTACGGGACAAGTGCTTTTGCTATTTTGGCTAATGGACAAAGTTTAGGTTGGGAACTTCCTGAAGCTCAACCAGGAGAAAAACTCAGTGGGCTGGCAGTATGGCGCACTGTAAGTAATATTATCACTAGATTTCAGGCTATAGAAAACAGACTTCCTAAAAGGATATTGTTACTGCGAGATGGTATTGTTCAAGTTGATGAATTTGATGATACAGTTAGCAAATTAGCTCAAGAAAAGATTGCTGTCGATCTTTTAGGAGTAAGAAAAAGCGGTGCAGGAAGAATGGCAATTTTGCCTTATCAATCTGAAACTTTTACTGATGCTTCCCCTGGAACAGCAATACTCTCGTCTGATGGTAATACCTTTCGCATCATTACTTCAGAAGCCAAAGCTGGGGGAAGTGCGCGTCCTTTACAGATTGTAAGAGATTATGGAACTGCACCTTTAGAAGTATTAGCTCGTCAAGTAGATAGATTATGTATGCTAAATCCTGCTAGTGCTTATGCCTATAGTCGTTTACCTTATGTGATTCATTGCGCCGATCGAATGGCAAAGGTAGTGCAACGTATAGGTAGTGTAAATTTTCTCCAAGGAGTCGATCGCCAAAAAATTTTTTTCGTGTAAGTACTATCAAAATACTAAAAGTAGGGCAAGACAGTTCCAGCCCTACCTAATGAATAACCTAATGAATAACTAACTAATCAATTCCATCGCTCTTTTAACGAAATTTCCTGCATTTAAACCATTAAACGCCATAACTTGACCAGCACTACTAGCAGTTTCGCCTCGTTTCCAAGCAAAGACATCGCGCTTGCTATTACTGCGTAACATAACAGGTTCTAAAGTAGCACTCGAACCACCAGTAACGCCAATTAAGGCATCTCCACCAAAAATGGTTTCAAATTCTGTATCATCTAGGAAACCACCGTCTTTTTTACTACAAGTTTCCCAAGCAACATCGTGAGAACGGTATAAACGACGAGGATTGATTACAGAAACGATTTTAGAGCCAATTCCGTGTGATTTTAGTTCTTCTGCTGCTTCATAGACGGGAATTAAGGTCATATCTCCAATAACCGCAAAAACAACGGTTTTGTCTCCTGGAGTTTCTTGTAAAACTATTGCACCTTTTTCTAATCCTTGGCGAGTTTGAGCGAATGTAGTTCTAATGGGTAAAGGAGACTTACTGGCAGTAATTGTAATTCCTTTATTTTTAGTACTTAAAGCCCATTCATAACAAACTTGAATACTATTAGCGTCACAAGGGAATAAAGGAAAGACATTGCCATTTCGCATCATGGCTGCAAAGTAATTTTCAATTTCAGGGCGTTGGTGAGTCCAACCATTGCGCCCTTGTTCTAATGCCCCTGCGGTAAAAAGAGTTATTGTAGAAGGAGTAGAACGGCGTAACTCCGCCATAGCTTGGGTGACTGTCTGCCAAATAGGTAAACCATTGATAGCAAAAGATTCATAAGAACACCACAGAGTACGCGCCCCAAATAAAGCCAGTCCCGCAGCTAACCCAGCGCAAGCATCTTCACTGAGGGGTTCGTATACTTGCCCTTGGGGTTGTTGGAAATAAGTTTCGTCAACCGTAGGATGAATAATTTTTAGGGCAACATTAATATTATTAATTCCCGATGCTGCATTCCCATCTGCATTAGTAACTACAAAGTTGGGGTCTTGTTTTCCTACATAAGCTGCGATCGCGCCCATAGCAGTAGTAGCTACTTTTTTCTCTTCGTCGAGGGGAAATTCTTCTAAAGGTAATTCTCCCAATTCTGGTAAGGGTAGTTCTTTTTCTGTTACTACAGTATCTACTGAAGCACCACCGTTTGCTCTTGTGCAGTTAGTTCTAACCAATTCCCAAGCTTCGGGTGTTAAGGCTCTTTCTTTTAAGGCACTAACGATGTAATCTTTATCTACACTATCCCCTGGATATAAATTATGAGCTTTTGCTCCTTTTTTATGAACTCCCGCACCTTTAAGTTGCTTGATAATTAAAACAGTTAATTTTCCACCCAAAGCAGATTTAGCTGCTTTATCTGTTGCTTCTAGTACCGCTTGAGTAAATTCCATGCGTTTGTCGAAGGAAAATAGGGTACTATCGACATAATCTCCAGGTTGGTCGCGATCGTCGTAGTCTTTGGCATTAACTAAAATGATTTCTTTAAAACCATTTCCTTCCCAATATTCGATCATCTCTTCATTGGGTTTAGTAGATACCATGCTGTGATGTTCTTGGGAATAACCATTCCAAACGAGGATCGGTAAGAAATTAGTAACATCGGGATAGGCTGTATTAAAATGTCCAAAACTACTCATGATGTAGGGTTCGCCGATACCACCATCGCCGATGGTTACGGGAAATAGTACCCCAGGATGAAGTTTAGCCCCTGCCATAGCGAAATGTTGTCCTTGCCCTAAAGGCCCTGCGGGGTTGAGTAGCCCTGGAATTTGACCCGATAAGTGTCCTAAGAGTCCGTGCATTTCCCGAAAGCGATCCCGCATATCTTGCACGGTTTTAATCCCCATTTTTTCTAGGGAAGTATCCAAAAAAACTTTGCTATAAAATCCAGGGGCATGATGTCCTACTTCGGTAATAATATTTTTGTAGCCCAGCATCACCAAAGCAGCAATGGTATCGGCAATACTAGCAAAGCCTCCAGGATGTCCCGACTGTTTACTAGCAGTAATTTGTAGAGTTAAATAACGCAAAGCATCCGCAGCTAACATGGTTTGATACACTGCTGCTTTATCCTTAACAGAGGCGATCGCCTTTGCTCCCGCTTTAATTACTGGTTCTTTCCCATATTCGGGGAAACCAGGTAAACTCTCTTTAAAATGCTGAATTCCCTGACAAAAAGCTGGAATATTAGTACTAGTAGCGACAGTCATAAAAAGTATACCTCGATCGTATAAGGTGCAAGTATTAAGTAAATCTTACAGTTTTACGAGGACTTGGTGGGATATTATGTTCTTATAGTTTGTATTGCAATATTTTTATCAATAACTGGTCATGAGCGATTTATCAGAATTCGATCATAATCAAAAACTTGATGAGAATACCTCAAAAGTCTCATCACCAATTTTAGAGCAACTAAAAAAATTTGTTAGGAAAAAACATTATTTATTTGACTATTATCATAGACATAAAAATATCCAAAGATCGTCTAAATTTAAAATTATAACGATAGAAGCACCAGAAGATTTCAGTACAAATTTTGATGCTTAGATGAGTAGAGATAAAGGTGCAGGAAGAGATATTTATTGATACAGGATTTGTCATTGCACTGAAAAACACAAAAGATAGCTATCATCAGCAAGCTTTAGAGTTAATGAATAAATTTGAAGAATCTTTTTTTGTCACTACTGATGCTGTTTTATTAGAAATTGGTAATAGCCTATCTCGTAACTACAAGCAAGAAGCAATTGAAATTATAGAAGAGTTTATTTATGCTGACAATGTAGATATAGTTGAATTGACACCAGATCTTTTTAATGAAGCTTTTAGAGTATATAAAATTTATAAAGATAAACAATGGGGTTTAGTCGATCGTCTCTCTTTTGTAGTTATGTGGGATAGGGGTATAAGCAAAGTTCTTACTTTCGATCGACACTTTACGCAAGCTGGTTTTCAAGTTTTAGCAAATATTATTGAATAACATTTTTCTACTGCATAAAAAAAATCACTACCTATGTTAAAAGTAGTGATTATCGAGTTATCGCTCGAAGATCGAGTAAAAAAACGATTTATTTATTTTTAAAAGAATTAACCCAAGAACGTAATTGTTCTTTTGCCACTTCTCGACCACCCAAACCAAAAGCAAGAGCGATCGCTACAGCAATACCACCTAAGAGTAAACCAAAGGCTAGGTTAACAATACTAGGAGCAACACCCATTTCAGTTAAAGCTAAAGCTCCCACAAAAATGATAATAGCCACACGAGCAGTTTGTGCTAGGGTTCTTGCTTGTCCAGAACCAGAACCTAAAATTAGATTAAACGCTAAATTGGCTAAATATAAACCAATGGCAAAAATCACTACGGCAATAAGTACTTGACCCGCAATTTGAAGAATAATACGAACTACATCAGCTAACGCGTCGATCCCGATAATATCTACCGCAGTTAAAGTAGCAACCAACATTATCGCGATCCAACTAATTATCCCAACTAATTCTGAGGGGGTTTTTGCGCCAACAGAAGTAGTTTGAATCACTGTAGGTTGCTCGCTTTGACCTGGTACAGAGGAAGGAGGAGGGCTAGAAACAGGAGGAGTCAAACCCAGCCATCTGAAAAAGTTATTAAAACCAACGCCAGTCAAGACATTAGTTACAAACTCCGAAACATATTGTCCGATAGCATATGCTAAAGCCAAGACAATGCCAGCAGCAAATAGCTTGGGTAACAAATCCAATACCTGATCGAGCATACTAATTGCTGGAGCAGAAATTGCTTCAATTTGTAATGCTTCTAAAGCAGCGATCGCTGTCGGAATTAAGATTAAAACAAAAACAACTGTACCAATAATCCAGGAAAGAGACTGAGTTCCAGTAGCACTAGATAGTCCAATTTTTGAACCAACTCTGTCTATACCTGTAGCAGCCAGTAAGTTAGTTACCAGGCGACGGATTATTTGCGAAACAAACCAACCAACTGCACCAATTAATACTGCTGCTAAGATATTGGGCAAAATTGCCAAAATCTCGTCTAGTAAGCCCTGTACGGGTTGAAGAGTTCCTTGTAAACTAAGGGTATTGAGGACAGAAGGTAAAAATAGTAAGAAAATAAACCAGTAGAGCGCATTACCAACAGTATCGCTCAGAGCAAAATTTGAGGTATCTAGTTGTTGTCCAAAACGTTCATCTAAATTTAATGCTCCCAATCCTCGTGTCACAATCATTTTAACGATGGTAGCTAAAACCCAGGCTATACCTAACAAAAAACCAGCCCCAACAATCTTGGGTAAGAAGCTCGTTACCTGGTTTAAAAGAGCATTAAGAGGTTCGGAAACCGCTTCTAGTTGTAGCGCATCGAGGAAGCCAACAACAGCGAATAATAGAATTAACCAATAAAATAAACTTGCGATCCAATCCTCGATCGGAATTGACTCATCCGAGCTACCCGAAATCCAACTGGCAATCTTATTATCAATCTCAGTACGATTTAGTAAACTTTTAACTAAACCTTTAACTATAGTGGCGACAAACCAGCCCAGAATAAATATACCAATTGCCTTGATTAAATTAAGAACCGATGTTCCTAAGTCAAGACCCAAATCAGATCCTAGCTGGTTGAAAGAATTTGCCTGGGCTAAAAGCCAAGGCAGTTTTGGCGAGATAGTATTTAGTATCTGTGTCATCTTTTTTGTTTTAATTTGTCCTCTTTATGCCAGTAAAATAACCAAGCATAACGGCAGTATATTATCTATAGTCAATCCATCTTCAGGCATAATCTTGGCTTCAATCGTCGAAAACACCTAACAAGTTAACATTTAATTTCGCTCCTTTTCTCAGAAATTTACTTCAATATTATGCTTTTAACAATCTAGTTTTACCCAATTTTTAGCTTATTAACGCTATTGTCAAGCTCTAATTGTTACCAAATGGTCAAAATTACCTAGAATTTTAATAATTAAAGAAAATTTAACTCTGAATTTTACAAATATTATTAGAAATTATGTCCGTAAAACAAAATTTTGAACATTCGATCGAAATTAAAGCAAGTGCAGTAGTAGTCGAACGTTGTTTTACCGATTTAGAATTAATGCACCGTTGGCTAAATCCTGCTTTATATTGTGAACCGATCGGCAAATGGAGTACTCAAATTGGAAGTTTGAGTCGCTTTGTTATTAAAACTCCTTTATGGCAACCAACTCTTAGAAGTGTTGTGGTAGAAAGAGAACCTGGTTTAATTGTCTGGCAATTTGAAGGGTTTTTTAAAGGACGCGATCGCTGGGAATGCCAACCGACTCAAAATGGGACTTATTTACTCAATCGTTTTGAGTTTGAAATTCCTAGCCCTATAGTTAGTTGGGGATTTAATTTGTTTGCTGCCAAATGGACAAAACAAGATATGCAAGCACAACTACGTCGCCTCAAAAGAGTAGCAGAGGAAATTTATCAGCTAGATCGCTAAAAAAATAATAGTTCAATTAATCTAGTAGTTTAAGAATAGCGCGATCGCGACCTTGTTCTTTAGCTTGGTAAAGTGCTTTATCGGCAGTGACTAATAGCTGTTCGATATTGTATTTGGCACTAGGAACAACAGAAGTAACTCCTAAACTGAGAGAGACATAATTACTGACTAAAGAATCTGGATGGAGAATGCACAGGGATTTAACTTGTAAACGAATTATTTGGGCTACGTATAAAGCATTCTCGGCTGGTGTTCGGGGTAGAATTACGGCAAATTCTTCTCCTCCGTAGCGAGCAACTAAATCTGCGGGGCGTTTAACTGCTTTTGATATTGCCCTAGCTACCTGTTTTAAACCATTATCTCCTGCTTGGTGACCAAAGCGATCGTTATAAAGTTTAAAATAATCGATATCACAAAGAATCAAAGATAGAGGAAATTTTTCTCTTCTTCCTCTTTGCCATTCTCTAGTTAAAAATTCGTCGAAACGATGGCGATTAGCTGTTTGAGTTAAACTATCTAAAATAGCCAGTTCATTAAGTTTTTGGTTCAGTCTCAATAATCGATTTTCAGTAGCTTGAAGCTTACTCTTTTCTCTTTCTAAGCGGATATTTTTAGCTTTTAATTCTCTTTGTAAACGATAAGTTTTTAACTGATTTTCTACTCTAACTAAAACTTCTTCTATGTGGAAGGGTTTAGTAATATAGTCATTACCGCCAAAGTTAAAAGCTTGAGTTTTATCCTCGACTGCTTTTAAAGCACTAAGAAAAATAATGGGTATATCCCGAGTAGCTCGATCGCGTTTGAGGATTTGGCAGACCTGAAACCCATCCATTTCAGGCATACTAATATCTAAGAGGATTAGATCGGGGGGGTCTGTTTTTACCAATTCGATCGCTAGCTTACCACTATGGCTCTCTTTGACTTCATATCCTTGAGTTTTGAGGAGCGTCGCTAAAAGTTCTACGTTGTCGGGTCGATCGTCAACTATCAAAATTTTAGCTCGATGGGACATCGCTCGCTTGCCTTGAGACATATCTGATTTAGATACTCTTAACAAAATTTATAATATCGATCGCCCAGCAGTACGCTGCCAATGAGAAACAAGGTTGGCGATCGCCCATAGGCGGTCGATATATTTTGATTCAGAGTTAATTTTTGCTGCTTTTAAAACAATTCACTCTCTTTTATTTTGAATTATCTTGCTAAATATTACTATCTGAAAATCGAAGTGTAGGGATATTTAAGTAAATATTTTACTTACTCTTGCTTGTATTATCCGAGCGAAAACTTTGCCTGGATTATTACCACTGCTAGTGGACAAGTTCGTGTTTGGGATTTTAGTTCCGCGCCTTTGGGTCAATTATTAGATGGCAGGCGTTTCGTAATTTCTACTGCTAAGGATGTCACGGAAATCAAACAGGCAAAAATCGCCCTGCAAAAAAGTGAAGCTAAGTTTCGCAGCACTTTTGAACAGGCTGCGGTAGGCATGGCTCATGTTGCTTTAGATGGTAAGTGGTTGATGGTCAATCAAAAACTCTGTCAAATTGTGGACTATACCAAAGAAGAATTATTACAAAAAACCTTTCAAGAAATTACCCATCCTGAAGACTTACAGCTTTACTTAAAATATCTTCATCAAGTATTGGCAGGAGAAATTTCTACCTATTCAATAGACAAACGCTATATATGTAAAGACAATTCTCATGTTTGGATTAATCTGACAGTTTCTTTAGTCAGAAGTGAAAATGGAGAACCAGAATATTTGATCTCTGTTATCGAAGATATTAGCGATCGCAAAAAATTAGAACTAAGCCAACAAAAAACCCTACAACGTCTTTCTAATCTACATCAACTAGATACAGCGATTTTAGAGGCACGACAACCACAGGCGATCGCCGAAATTGCCATTAATAATATTCGACAGTTGTTAACCTGTCAACGGGCATCTATTGTTACCTTCGCTCCAGACAATAATACTGCCACTATTCTTGTAACTCAAGGTAGAGCAAAAAAAACAGCAGGTAATGGTTTAAAAACAGCACTGAGTATCTGGCAGGATTTAATCGATCGACTACAAGAGTCAGAACAAAACTATGTTATTGCTTATTTGAGTCAGTCACCTCAGTTATCTTCCGCCATTCCTTCCCTTGCTACTTCAGAGTTAGACTGTCTAGTTTGTTTTCCTCTTAAAATTCAAAGTAAATTACTGGGTATTTTAAAACTATGGGTAGAAAATATTGAAGCTGTAACTTCAGAAGAATTGATTATAGTTAGGGAAATAAGTAATCAGTTAGCGATCGCCCTTCAACAGGCTAATTTATCTCAAAAAATCCAAAATTATACTTTAAATTTAGAAACCAAAGTAAGAGAACGTACAGCCCAACTAGAAGAAATTAACCAAGAACTCAAAGCATTTAGTTACAGTATTTCTCACGATCTTAAAGCACCCTATTTTTGCTTTTTTATTTTTTAACGGCTAATAACATAAAGCTATTTATCGCCAAGCGAGTTCTCAACTATTTATCTGTTACTAACTAAATGTCGATATTACTTGTAGAAGATAATTATAATGATATTCTTTTAATCAAACGGGCTTTTCGCAAAGCTAATATACAGCAACCAATGAATATGGTATCTGATGGGGATGAAGCGATCGCTTATTTGAGTAGAATAGGGGAATATTCAAATAGTCACACTTATCCTATTCCCAAATTAGTATTATTAGACTTAAAGCTACCCCGTCGTTCGGGATTAGAGGTATTAGATTGGATACGGGAGCGACCAAAGTTAAAACGCCTATTGGTTGTTGTCTTAACTTCTTCTCAAGAAAATTCTGACCTCGATCGCGCTTACGATCTTGGAGCAAACTCCTATTTAGTTAAGCCTATCAATTTTCAAGATTTGGTAAAGTTGATCGAATTAGTCGATGCTTATTGGTTTAAGCTCAATCAGCACCCTAAAATTGGCGTTAGTTAAAGTTCGATCCCAATTTTTTATAAAATTAAAATATTGATTTCCATTAATTTCAACCAAGAAATTGCTTTCCCAGATTAATCAATTGACCATTAGTAATGACCTATCCGAAAGCTTTAATCATCGATGATAACGAGAGCGATCGCGCTTTGGCTTGGCGAGAAATCAATAAACTCTTTCCCCAGTTTAAATATTGGGAAATTATCGACGAATCTGACTTGAAAGAAGCATTACAACCGCAAAAATTTAATCTGGTAATTATCGACTATCGCTTGCGCTGGACGACAGGATTAGATATTCTACATCGCATCAAGAAGCACATACCAGACTGTCCCATAATTATGTTTACGGGTACGGGGAGTGAAGAGGTTGCTGTAGAAGCAATGAAAGCAGGTTTAGATGATTATGTAATTAAATCCCCCCAACATTATATCCGTCTGGCAGCAGCAGTAAGATCGGCGTGGCAGCGATCGCAACAAAAACAGGCTTTAGACAAAATTCAACAAACTTACGATCGCTTTTTTGAACGAGTACCCTTAGGACTATATCGTCTCAATCCTTTAGGAGAAATTTTAGAAGCTAATTCGACTCTAGTTAAAATTTTGGGTTACGATCGACCCCAAGATTTATTTGGTAAAAACTTACTGGATTATCATCTCGAACAAAAATCTTATCGCCAGTGGCAACAACAACTAGAACAAGCTAAAGCCGTAGAAGAATTTGAAGGACAAATTCGCAGCAACGAAGAACCAGATTCTTACACCCCCGCGATCGCTTTAACTGCCTATGCCAGAGAAAAAGATAAACAACAGGCATTAGAAGCTGGTTTCGATCTCCATCTACCCAAGCCTATTGAACCGTTGCAGTTAGTAGAATCTTTGGTACAACTGATCGATCGAGGCAAGATTAGACAAGTTTGAGCAAGAATCTAAAAGACTTATCCAGAGGGGTTCAACTAACATATTAATAACTTTTTAAGCAAGCTCAATTCCGTGTATGACTCAATCTAATCCCAAATCTTTTTCACAAAGTAGCATCGAACAGCTAGAGGCAAGAATAGCAAGTCTCGAAGAAAAGTTACTGCGGGTTAGCAATGTTTATCGCTATGAAAATTTGCAAAATCTTTTAAAAAAAGGTAAATGGCTAGAAGCGGATAAAGAAACAGTACGACTAATTTTAGCGATCGCTGGCGAGTCAGAAATAGAAAATTTGCTTCCGAATCAAATCCAAAAGATCTACTGTAGTGAATTACAGGTCATAGATAGATTATGGCTTAAATATAGCGATAATCGTTTTGGATTTAGTGTCCAGCTAAAAATATATCAAGACTTAGGCGGTAACGAACAAACTACCATCGAACAAAATACCAAATTAATCGAAAAATGGGGCGATCGCCTGGGATGGCGTAAAAGTGGAAACTGGCTTAAATGCAGCGATTTAGACTATTCAGAAAATGCAGCAAAAGGTGGACTTCCTGGTCTTTGGTGGAATTCTCCCTATGGTTCTAAAATGACTAACTATTTTTTGGCACGATTAATGAGTTGCGAAATGTAAGACTAGTTCTCAAATGGCGATCGACAAATTAATAATCATATAAGCAAAAATAAATTTTACAAATATTTATCTTTTTAGTATATTTATTTTTTAGCGAATCTCGACGCTTTAATTATGTTTATGGTAATTAAAGCAACCCATAATATGATTATCGATCGAAAAAAATCTAAAATAGAATTTCTAGTATTATTATTTATCTCAGTACCTTTTTTAATCCTCTGTCATCAAATCTTAGAACAAAAATATCCAGAGATAGATTTTTATATTGCGGATTTAATTCAAACAAAAACAAATCCAATATTTGAATTTTTATTGGTTACATTTTATCGTCTAACTGGAGTTTATGTTACGGCGATAGTAGTAGCTACAGCTTTAGGTATTTTGGTTTGGAAACGTTATTGGCAAGAAGCTACAGTTTTAGCTTTTGCTAGTCTGGGAATTTTAATATTAGTTGATGAAATTCTCAAACCATTTTTCGATCGACGTCGTCCACCAGGCCCTCGGTTAGTAGAAGTGTCTGGGAGTAAAAGCTACCCTAGTGGTCATGCTGCTGGGAATTTTGTATTCTATTTTTATTTATCCTTTGTAATTGCTACAAGATTTCCCCAATATATAAAATATGTCTATGGTTTATCGACATTAATAACACTTATAATTGGCTACAGCAGTATATACGTAAAAGCTCATTGGGCAACTGATATTCTAGCTGGATATGTTTTCGGCTATCTGTGGTTGATTATCTGTTTAACTATTCTAAAATTTTCTAACTCCAAATATAGATAGGCGGGAAATAAATCGAAAAAATAGAGTAGTGAGTAGTAAGTAGTTAGTAGCGAGTAGTGAGTAGTAAGTAGCAAGTAGCAAGTAGTAGGTAGCAAGTAGCAAGGGTTTGAGTGAATTTCACGGCTTTTAGCTATAAATATATTTTGGTAATCGGATTTAGTATGAGAGATTTTTAAAAGCTAAAAACTAAGAAGCTCAGAGCTAAAGACAATATAATCTGTAGCAAACATTTAGATATTTCATCTAACAACACAATAATTTTTTTAAGTAAAGATGAAAACTTTATCTAAGTTTTTGGGAACTATATAAACATAACAATTTAAAAATTAATTAATCACTCTTTTTAACCGAATAAATACTTAAATTATTATTTTTTTTCTGCGATCGCTAAATATCTTTAGGGGTAATTACTCGATCGTTAAGAAATCTATTAGCTATTAGTTTATTTAGCTTAAAACTTCTCTTCTATCTCTAAGAGAGGAAAATTTTCTATTGAAAATAGTTTAAATCTACTTTTAATAGAGCTAATAGCTACCGCAAAGCGGTTTGATTCAAATTCGGTATTAAAGAGGGTGTTACAGCAGTAGATATCTAGGTTGGTAAAAACTATTCAAGGTCGAGGGCAAATAAATATTTGTTCTAGAGTTGTTTTTTCAATATTCAGAAATTGAATTCTTTATCTAATCGTTTATGTCTATTTAGCTAGCTAATAGCTAATAGCTAATAGCTGATAGCTATTGATTGAATAACCAACTCGATATTTACTGCGATCGAAGTAAATTTTAGTCTTGGAAGCAGATAAAAATGAGCATAGATTACGGACAACAAATGAAAGAAGCTATCAGAAATACTATTGATAGTGACTTAAGAGCGAACGATATTGGAGGATTAGTTTTAGATAGGAAAAAAATAATAGCAGAAGTACGTAAACTGAGTAAGGTTAGTACTTTTCATTCTCTATTGGCTATTCTCAATCAATGGAGCATTATAATAGCTGCTGCAAGTTTAGCAATTTGGTCGGGGAATTGGGCAGTTTATTTACTCGCGATGATGATTATTGCTACTCGTCAACACGCTTTGGGTATTTTGGTTCACGATGCCTGTCATTATCGGTTATTCCCGAATAAAATTGCCAATGACATGATAACCGACATCTTAATTGGTTTTCACTTAGGTATGAGTACCTCATTGTATCGTAAGTGGCATTATCCTCACCATCGCTATGTTAATACGGATAAAGACCCTGAAATCATGGGAGAAAAAGGCAGCCCAGAGACTTGGCAATGGCCTAATACTAAGCTACATATGGTTAAACTGTTTATTAAAGATGCTTTGGGCTTTAATATTATTAATATGGCAGGTATTATGAGTCTATGGTCTCCTTGGTCGAGGCTTCATTTACCTAGTAAAGATCCTGGTGGTATTCCTGTTAGAGAGAAAGTAGCCTTAATTCTCTTTGCTGTTACTGGAGTAAGTGCATTAGTATATTTTGGTTTGGTAGTAGATTATTTACTACTTTGGATATTGCCTTCTCTGACTTTTTTCAATATTATTTTTAAATTTCGTTCTTTTGCCGAACATAAGGTAGTTAGGAATGAGAATGAACTTAATAATACTCGTACTGTTATTCCTAACTGGTTAGAACGTTTTTTAATTTCCCCTTGTAATGTTAATTACCATTTGGAACATCATTTATTCCCTTCAGTGCCTTTTTATAATCTGCCAAAACTGCATCGTCTGTTAATGGAAGACCCAGTTTTTCAGAAAGAGGCACAATTGTCTAATAGTTATCTCGGTTTGAGTACAGGAGTACTGGGAGAATTGACTACAGTGAATGAAGATGTTGTTTCTGTTGGCGTGGTTTAATATTTGCGATCGAACTTATTTAGTAAGACTTTAATCAATTTTTATCGTAGAGACATGAACTATTTGTGTCTCTATTTTTTTAGCGTTTTTTTTAGCTGGCTAGCTTATCGCTAATAAGACGATTCAGACTTACATTCTGTTCGGCAGCTTCTATTGCTAGCATTCGATGGCGTTCTGGAGTAATTCGGATTTGAAACTTACCACTATATTTTCTTTCGGAGAAGGGTATCGGTGCTGGTTCACCGTTGGCTTCCATATCAGCAACAATATCTTTTACCAGAGTAGTAATACCTTCTATTGCTTTGAGATTATCTTCATCTAAGTAAGAGAGACTAGGAAATTCCGCACATAATCCTACAAACTCTTCATCCTCCAATACCGTTCGGTTAAGCCCCCCAGCCCCCAAATTTGGGGGAGTCAGATTCGTTAAAGTCCCCCAGGATTGGGGGATTTAGGGGGCGAACGAAATAACTTGAAAGACTAACCGAACAGTATTGCTTCATCCTCTACTGACCAGATGATTCTATAAGCGTAATGTTTGTAGTTAATCATTTTCTGTTCTCTCCAGTTTTGCGATCGCTAAAAAAATGTTTGTGAAACTTTGCTATCTAATACTTAGTTTTATTATTGCGATCGCAATAATCGAAATTTAGGAGAATGGTCAAAGTCGTAAAAAGCGATCGCCTTCATTCGAGTGCCATTCCGTTACAATGAATTAGATAAGAGGACATCAGCCAAAGTTCTTTTTTTACACTTTAGTTTTTGATTTTGCCCCCCTAGCGGAGCCAAATTTGGGGGGAAAAGAATTGAAAGTCCCCCAAGAATACCCCCAATGTTGGGGGTCACGGGGGCAGGGGATTTAGGGGGCATCGATGTAGCAGATGAGACTTTTCAGACAACCTCTTAGGAGAATGGTCAAAGTGTAAAAAGCGATCGCCAACCTATTCCGACTTACTACATCTCCGTCTTACAATAAAAAAGGAAACCCCTGATGCTAAAACAAAAGGTTTCCTTAATTAATTTAATACTTATCTAGATTATAACCATGACTACTACATCTAATACAGATATTCAACAGCTACAAGAATTTATCAAAGATGGTTTTAGTCAGTTAGATAAAAAGTTTGACAGCAAATTTAATGAATTAGATAAGAAAATTGATAATAAGTTCAACGAATTAGACAAGAAAATTGATAACAAGTTTAACGAACTAGATAAGAAAATTAATAATGTTGAAGCTTCACTAAAACAAGAAATTACTGAGGTTAGAGGTGAGCTTAAAGTTATTGATGCTCGTCAAAAAAATGTCGAAACTTCAGTTCAAAAAATACCTGAGATTACTGAAAAATTTGGTGAATTGAAAAACTGGCGACAAATTGCATTCATTATCATCGCTGCTGTTGTTGGTTGGTTTGCTAGAAGCGGGAAGATGTAACTGTAGTTATTCGCTTTTTTATTTTTAACAAACTGTACTTATTTTTGTATCGTTTTTAAAAGATTATTAAAACTAAAAGTTGTAATATCGATTTCAGTTCTATCTATAAAAATATTGTATCTTTTTTCTATAGTTTTTAATATACGATTGATATCTTCTGCTGTTAAACCTAAAGAAAGTAGAGCAGCATCTTTATCTACAGATTGAATATTGTACTTATTTACTAATAACTCTTGAATATATTCTTCTATTTTCTCTGGTTCTAAGGAAGGAATTTGGGTAGAGTTATTCTTTGTTTTAATACTTTTAATCTTTCTAGCAGGTACACCTCCCCAAACTTCGTTAGGTGGAATAATAGTACCTGGAACAACTACCGCTTTGTTTTGTACTATGGAGTTATCGCCAATTTTAACGTTAGGCCATACCATAGCTTCTGCACCAATAAGAACATTATTACCAATATTAACTTTTCCAAGAAATAGAGTTGAAGGAGTAGGCGCATAATGTCCGAGAACAAGACATCCCCATCCAAGAACACTATTTTTTCCAATTGATATTAGATATGGGTCTGGTAGAGAATCTGAAAAAGTTACTAAAGCACTACTATCAATCTTTGTTCCGCATATTTTATAAAAGAGAGAACCAGGAAAGGGAATATTCATTAACCATCGTGCAGGAGTTCGGCGCACAAATGTATTAAGAGCAATTAAAGTTTGATATTTGAATTCGTCACTTGGGGTTTTTATTATACCTAAAGTTGGTTTGGGAAGAAGCCTAGTTACTACAGCACTAAGAAATAGAATTGACAAAGAATAAATATATAAAGAAATAAGTAGTGCTAAAGTTATTATTAATAAATTCGCTGTAGCTAAAGATTTTGTAAATAAAGCAGTCGGAACAAATAGTGAGATTAACTGAATTAACATTTCAATAGCAATATTAATCGGAAAACCCAAGATATAAATACTTTTCATGCTTTTTGAGTTTTCTGGCTCAGTCATAATTTTGCCTCACTATTAATTTTGCATTTATTGATTCTTTTAAACCAAAAAAGTAAATTCAAGTTATCTATATAATAGTTCTTCTATTCGCTTTAAAATAGTCTCTTTTTGATTGTACCTAGTCAATTTTTGTTGAAAATTTTGAGTTGCACCTTTAGTTATCGAATCATTAAGCAAAAACCTAGTTTTTTCAACCAAAGTATCTATATTTAAACGAGACGGACGAAAAAAGCATCCTAATCGATTACGCGCTAAAGCCTCAGCATAAAAATGTTGATTTGCATGGGCAGGTAAAGCAATCAATGGAACTCCGCAGGATAAAGCTTGGTAGGTACTCATCGCTCCACCAGGATAAACCATTAAATCTACTAGAGGGAGTAGCTTGTTTTCATTAATAAAATCAAAAACAAATAGATTAGGATTATCTATGTTTAACTCAAAATTTCGCTTACCGCGAGAAACTATTACCTGTAAACTTTGCTCTAGCAATTTTTGAATATAAGATATTAAGAAATCTGTAGGTAAAGATTCTTGAGTACCAGGACAAATATAAACCGTTTTTTTGTTAGTGTCGAGGTTGTCAAGTTCTGGAGGTAATGGCTCGGAACGTTCCCACAGCATAGCTCCTGTATAGATATCTCCTGGACGCAAAGGTTCTATAGAAATTAAATCGGGATGGTCGCAAAGTAAGCAAATATCTCCTTGACTGGCATAATCAAAAAAAGTCGGTAATGGCTCTAAGCTATAAGCGATAGATGCTTCCCTTAAAGAAACAGAAATATTTTTCGTTGTTTGTCGGTTAATAAATTCACCAAGAATAGTTTTCTGTCCGATAAAATCAAGAAGCCAAAGTGGAAGAAAACGAGGTTTGGCAAAGGGGTCTGGGACGGTTTTGTCAGGCAAAAAGTTTACATGACAAGTTGCTTCTGTCAATCCTACGGAGGGAATATTATATTTCTTAGCTAATTGTAAGGCAGTAAACCGAAATTCCGATACGATTAATTGGGGTTGAATTTCTTCGATCAGTCGATCGTCTTGCTTATAGTACTCCAACAAATCTTCTGTCTCATACATCATGCCACCCTGACGTAAACGATGATAAATCGCTTTTGGTTCGGTAATTTTGAGGCTGATAGTTTCAAACCCTTCCGCTTGAAACAGAGAAGATGATGAATCAGTACAAGCAACTACAATAGGATATTCCAGTTGCTTAAGCCACCGTGCAAAGATGAGGGAACGAGCAATATGGGCATAACTAATTCCTTCAGAAAAGATTAGCAAAGGACTATGACTTCTTATAATCTCCATACCTATATAGATTGGCTAATTTTAATGTTCAATATGAGCAACTATCCAAGGGTAGATTTTTTTGAAAGAGATCGGGAAGAAGTTAATGGTTGAAAAAGATTTAAAAGTTATTTATATTAATGTCTATTTTATTAATAAAATCTATATCTATTAAAAAACGAAATATAGTTTTGGACAAAATTTATGAAGCTAAGATTAATTTCACTAAAACTTTACCAAAATATCTTGACTTACTATAAACTTTACTTGTAGCTTTAAGGAAATTATACTTAACAGTTTACACTTAACTGTTAGCTACATTACAAAATTAAGATATGGCAACAAAAATGAAAATTACTAGCCTACTTACTGTTTTTGGGTCTGCTTCCTTATTTACCGTTGGCTTACTTGCTAATAGTTCTCCTGCATCCGCAGCTAGATTTGCTGAGGGTACTTTTAATATTTCTGGGGGAACTGTAGAAATTGAAAGTTTTGGTACTATCCGAGATGTTATAGGAATTCCTAACGATAACCCTTTTACTGACTTTGACTTTACCAACATAGGTGCTGGAAATCCTGACGGCTTTGGTCAATTTACTGTTGGTGGCGGTACAGGTGACTTCGATCCTTTTCTAGCTTCTGGAACTCCTCCCATCGCTCAATCTGGTGAGATTCAGGATTTGTCTAGAGATGATCTTCTTAATCTTCCAGGTGATCTACGATTCTTAGAATTTACTTTCCAAAATCCTGGTAATACTTTCGACTTGCAAACCTTGGGTTTTTCTACCTTCGATGAAACTGATACTGGTATAACTATATCTGTTGGTGGAACTGGTATATTTAATCTAGCTTCCCAAGATACAGATATGGATGGAACTATAGATACTGACTTTTTACCAACTCCAGGGGATATTACCTTTGGTACTGAAATTACTTTTGGTTCTCTTGATGGTGCTACAGACCCCGCAGCAGATATTAATTCTCTAGATGAATTTCTTGATTATCTCAGTGTTCCAGGAAATACTATCTCAGGTATCTCTTGGTCTGGTGAAGCAAGCCTTCGAGAAGGAGACATTCCCCCCATTCCCGAATCATCTAACTTAGTAGCTTTACTAGGATTTGGGTTAATTGGAGGAACAGTTATTATTCGTAAAAGAAAGCATAAGATTGGCTAGTACATACAACGCTTTTTTTGAACAACAGCTTTTTTTGAACAACAGGTTAGTGGAATAATCAAAAAATAACTGAATAATCCAACAAAAAAAGTAGTAGAGGAAAATGATCCAACTACTTTTTTTTATTGTCATGGTGAAAGGAGCATTGAGGTCAGAAGTTAGAGGTCAGGGGTCAGGGGTCACCTGGTCAGGATGTTTGAAGTAAAGATCGTTCCTTTAGACTGTTCGATAAAGATTATAATAATTGTCATGACATTTGTTCGTTTTTTTGCGAACATAAAACTAATAAGGGAATGTAGATAATAGTGCCACCAATTAAAGTTGTATTTTACCCTGAAGAAGATGGCAATGTTCCTGTCTTGGAATGGTTAAGAAGTCTACAATCCAAAGCTAGAAATAAATGTGTAGTTAAAATTGAACGTTTAGCTGCACTAGGTCACGAATTGAGAAGACCAGAAGCAGACTATTTAAGAGACAAGATTTATGAGCTAAGAATTGGGCTACAAGGAATCAATTATCGCATTCTTTATTTCTGGCGTTGCTGAATCAGGGTATGATTTCGCCCCCCCAGCCCCCCAACCTTGGGGGGAGAAAAGTTAAAAGTCCCCCATAATTGGGGGATTTAGGGGGCGTTACTCAAAAAACACGAATCAAATTCATACATCAAATCAGCAATGCCTTATTTCTTTTACAGAAAAAATCGTACCACCTGCTGAGATCGATCGAGCCATAAAACGTAGAAAGAAATTTGAACAAGAACCTGAAATTCATTCTTATCAAAGGAGTAAATAATGTCCGATAATCAAACAAGCGATGCACTAGAAATTATATATCAAGAATTTTATGAAGGTAAACCAGAAAGAATTGCCGAATTAGAAGAAGCAAGAATTAACGATGATGTAGCTCGTAAAATTAGAGAATTGCGAGAAGAAGCGGGACTTTCTCAAAGAAAACTTGCTGAATTAGTGGGAACTACAGCATCAGTTATTTGTCGTTTGGAAGATGCTGATTATGAAGGACATTCTCTTTCTATGCTTAATCGCATTGCCTCTGCATTAGATAGAAGAATTAAGATTGATTTTGTTAAAATTGTCAATCACTCTTGAGGTAGATAGTCAGGGTTGAGAACTTCTGTTGGGGTAAAAGGTGACTCTGTCGGAAAAGTATCTAAGGGTAATCCTGTTTCATCAGCAGCTTGTTCCCTTCCGTCCTGGTAACATTCATCAAACACTTCCTCGAAATATCGTTTTAAGCTAGGACTGTCACTAAAAGCTTTTCTCAATCTCCGTCGATGCTCCCTGATGCTAGATTTCCAACTATTGGTTCTTTTAGCTGGCTGATATTTGTATTTGAGTAAGTGTAGCAACACAACCACTAAATTACTTTCAATAGCTCGTTGCTCACTTCTACCCATATCTTCGATTTCTTCAACTAAGTTCGGTACATCTACCTCAGAAAATTTACCTTCCGAGATTAGGTTTGCAGTGTGTGATAACCAAAGATAATAATCTCGGTCATAGAGATTTGCCGTGTCAGTAGCTGATGATAATTGAGTAGTCATATTAATACTCTCATATTTTGTATCTTTAATGGTACATCCTCATTAGTAAATTTAGTTTTAATAGCGCGATCGAAGGACAATATCGCATTTGTATCGATCGCTGATATCATATTTGTTTTATTTGGACAAATCAAAGTACTGTTGATATTGTCGATCGTATTTTAACTATTAAAAATTACTGTAATTTGGTCTATAAATTATTCGAGCATTGTCAAGAATGTTTTTTTTGCGTATCCAGTTATGACTTTGTTCGATCGCTCTTTTAGTGACTACATCAACGGGTCGATCGAATAATTTACTTAGTTGTTGTTCGATCGTATCGAGGTCAAAGAAGGTAATTTTAGCATCTTCAGCGAAGGACACTAAGACATCTATATCACTTTGAGGATTAAAATCTTCTCGTAACACCGAACCAAATAAAGCTAATTCTTTTATTTGCCATTGCTGACAAAATTGCTCTATTTTTTCAAGTTTTAAGTTAATGTTTTTCATTAAACTTTAATTATTAAAATTATTAATTACCAATTAACTAAGATGCTTGTAGCACGACAGGATGATAAAGTAGGAGAATTAAACGTTCTGCTGGTACAGTTTCCATTGCGTAGGTTATTCCTTGTTCGTCAGCAAAATCGATTAAAAAGGCTTCTCCATCGAAATCCATGAGTACTGTTCCTACTTGTCCTTTTCTTAGTAGTATTGATTGTTTGGTTTCTTTGTGAGTTGCAGGAATATCTCGATCTACTACTACTAAATCGTATTCTTTTATTTGACTCATAATTACCTCACTTGTTGACTGGATAAGCGTTTGTCAATCTGGGAAAAGTTTCATTTTGACGAATAATCCAAGAACTTAAAATTAAAGAACTTCCTATTTCTGTATTCAGCTTCTAATATTCCCAGATATTTAATGAATCTTTTTTGATCGAAAGTTGCAGGATCGATGGTTACTAATTCGCTATCTTTACTCAGTCCGTTAAGAGAAGATTTAGCCACAAAAACTCTAGCTGCACCTCTAGATTTACTAATATTGCTAGTAAATGGGAGAACTGTAATTTTCTGTCTTTGCCGATTAAATTCTGTTCTACTAATAATTAGTCCAGGTCTGACTTTTTTAATCTCTGTTCCTACTTGAGGTTCAAAATTGATTAACCAAATTGCTCCATGTCTGTAATCTGACACTGCTCCTCTATTTTACTCCAGCCTAAATTTAAACTATCTATTTCTACCGCATCCGCAACCATTTCTTCTATTTCTAACCTATTAATCTCTTGTTCAATTAATAATCCAATTAAGGTGCTGCGATCGAGCTTTACTTCTGTTGATAAATTTTTTGCTAACTTAGTTTTAACCAGAAAATCGAGCTTTTTTTGTTGTTCTTCTGTTAAATAAATTGATATATTCGCCATTACATTAGAATATATAATATATTTTTGATACTAACATACATAACCAATTCTATTTTAGTTATGAAAATTATTTAGAGAATGTCATTTTTTAAGTAATTCCACTTTATTAAACGTTAAATGGTTAGGCAAGGCAAAAGGCAAAAGGCAACATAGAGTTTTAATCATTTAAAGATTTTTAGCGGACAATGAACTGAAGTTTCTAGAGTAGCTAGTGCGGTTGAATCAGCAGTATAGCACTACGCACTTAGATTAGGACAATCATTATTTTAGACAATTGTCTTGTCTGACATATAATTCTCGATCGCTATATTTATTTGGTGAGAATACTTGCTTAAATTACTAAATAGTTATATATTGATAATTAAGAGATATGAAGATGGCAGAGTTGAGGTATCGGCAGTCGATCCTTTAATGATGTTTCTGACCATACACAGTCCCAAAGCCAAAGAAATTGCCCTCGATGCTAGTAAAAAGATGCAAAGGGTAATAGAACGTTTGAGTATACCTCAATTAGTCGCTCAAAGTTAGTTAAATATCTGCAAAGCAAAATAATTTAATTTAAGGAGAAAATAACCATGTTTAACAATCTAGGAACAGTCGATCGTATCATTCGCCTTGTTTTAGCCATTGCTTTAGCTTATTTTGGATTACTCATTTATAGTGGTTCGGCTTTAGGTATTGGTTTAACCATTGCTGCTGCGGTTTTAGCCATTAGTGCTTTAGCTGGTTCGTGTATGCTTTATGGCTTGTTTGGCATCAATACTCGCAAACCCCAACAAAACTAAATAAGCTCTTAGCTTTTGTTCTCAAATTAACCAAAAAATATAAGGAGGTATAAACAAATGGAAGAGAGTTTTCCTTTAGAAAGTCCATCCATGTCCCGCAGACAGTTACTAAATTTTCTGACTGGTGCTGCTGTTGCTGCTACTGCTGGTGCAGCCCTTTATCCTGTGGGTAAATATTTTATCCCACCCTCTGAAGTCGGTGAAGATGGTTCGATTATTGCTAAGGATATTAACGGCAATATTATTCCTGCTGAGCAAATTTTAGCAGAACCACCAGGAACTCGGGCTTTAGTTGCGGGATTAGCTGGAGAGCCGACGTACCTTACTGTGAAAGAAAATGGTACGCTGCATCCTTGGGGAATTGTAGATAACTGCACTCATTTAGGTTGTACTTTCCCTTGGAATCCTAACGATAATCAGTTTCAATGTCCCTGTCACGGTTCGCGATACGATCCTGAAGGTAGAGTAGTACGAGGCCCTGCGCCCCTTCCTTTAAGGCTAGCTCACGTAAACATTGAAGGAAACTATATTCGGATTTCGCCCTGGACAGAAACCGATCCTCGAACAGGCGAAAAACCCTGGTGGGTTTAGCTAGAACATCAAGACAATAATCGGCTCGATCTAATCTAAATTAAGATTGCAACTATGGGAGAGGAATGGGAAAAAATTTACTCCACTATTTCTTTTCTCTCCTTTTTCTTAATTTACCTTCACCAATAAATCAAAGGAGTTTCAAATGACATCTATTGCAGATTCTAAACTACAAGTTATTTACCTCTCACTAGAAGAATTTCACCAACTATCTAATCCACCTCGATTAATCGATGTTCGTTTCCAAGGGGAATATAATCAGTTTCATGCTCCTAATGCCGTCAATCTCAGTCTACCGCGCATTTTGATGAATAATTCTCCTTGGTTGCGCCGTTATGTCGTACCTCAATGGTTTCAGGAGTTACCTAAAAATGAACCTGTAGCCCTAATTTGCTTAACGGCTCATCGCAGTCCCATTGCTGCCAAACAACTTGTTAAAGCTGGCTTTACCGAGGTTTATAACATCACGGGAGGCATGATGGAATGGCGAAAACTGGGATTTCCTACTTGCAACGGAAAATAAACTCAAATTAAGCCAAGATTATTAGCTTATTTACTAGCAACAATCACTGGTTGATGTTTACTGGTTTATACTTTTGGTCATTTTAGAAGTCTTTTTTCATTGTTAGGGAATTGTTCTGCCGATTGATAACCTCAAATCCCAAACGACGATATAATCTTAATGCTGGGTTGTTGGAAGATACACTTAATGAGACTGCGGAGTATTGATTTCTTACTTGTGAAAACAATTCAGTTAGCAATTTAGTGCCAATCCCTTGATCGCGATATTGTGGTAACACAGCGATTGATAACTCAGGTGTATGGTCATCAATATATCCGTATCCTGGATTGCTACTCTTAAAAATACGTAGCCATACTGCGCCAACTAAAGTTTGACTATCTTCTAAAACTGCAATCAAACCTCGATCTTCATCAAGTCCCCAATTTTGTACATACTTTGCTAATTGTGGCTGAAATATTATCTCTTTCGGCAAAGGGGTAGTATCTGGGGGAACAAACAATGCCTGATAGAGCATCTCCCACAAAAAAGGCTCATCATCTACTCCTCTTTATGCCAAGTTCTTGATGGGGACAGTAGTAGAAATTCCTTTAATTGATGTCTTTAAGCAGATTATAATTATTGTCTTTCTGCCGATGTTACTGGGATTTGTCACCAAAAAAGTTCTGATTGCTACAGTAGGAGAGAGTAAATATAACAAAAGTCTCAAGCAAAAGTTTCCTGTCTTTTCTACAATAGGAGTGCTAGGCATTGTTTTTGTAGCGATGGCATTAAAAGCCGAATCCATTGTCAGCAATCCTCTAGCGGTTTTATCATTCTTTGTACCTTTATTGATTATCTACGGTTTCAATTTTGTTTTAAGTACCTTAATCGGTAAAGCTTTATTCGATCGAGGAGATGCCATTGCATTAGTTTACGGCACAGTAATGCGGAATCTTTCTATTGCTCTGGCGATCGCTATTACCGTATTTGGTTCGGAACAAGGCTCGGAAATCGCTTTAATTATTGCTATGGGTTACATTATCCAAGTTCAATCCGCAGCTTGGTATGTCAAGTTAACTGACAAAATCTTTGGTACACCTGTGATCAAAGCACAATTGGAATAAAACCACAAAATAATTAATTATGAATCTATCTACTATTAAAAAACGTCTATTTGCTTGGGGTATGGGACAAGCTAATGCTGCTGATGCCAATCAAATTAAGCTAATTGATTGTCCTGAGTATGAGAGTTTAGGAGAACTCAAACAAGCATTATTGGGCAATTTACAGCATCAAGTTTTAGAAATTGGTCCTGGTGCGGGAGCGAGTCTTGCTTATTACCCAGATAATATCCATTGGATTGGTATTGAACCAAATCCGTTTATGCATCCATATTTAGAACAAGAGGCACAGCAACAAAGACTCTCTAATATCACATTGCTTCAAGGAACAGCAGAAGATTTACCTGTAGAAGATGAAAGTATCGATACAGTAGTTAGTACTCACGTTCTCTGTTCCGTTACGGATTTACAGGCTAGCCTCCAAGAAATTAAACGCATCCTCAAACCAGGTGGTAGTTTGATCTTTATCGAACACGTGGGAGCAGAATGTGGCACTTGGACGCGAAGAGTTCAAGATGGGGTAAATCCTGTTTGGAAAAATCTATTTGATAACTGTCATCTTAACCGTGAAACCTGGAAAATTCTGGAACAGATTGGGCTAGAGACAGTTAATTACTATCAGTTTAAACTGGCTATTCCCCTCGTCAGTCCTCATATTGCAGGAATTGTCAGGAAAAAACCCATGGCAATAGAGCAGCCAGATTCTAGAAGTTTAATTGTAAATTAAAATCGCTCGTAGAAGTTTATTGAGAATAGTAAATGACAAAATTTATCGCTGCTTTTTGGTTGGGAATTTGGCTGTATTTTGGTACTTTTTTGGCAGCCAGCCCTAGTTTTGCTGCTGATACTGCCTCTCAAAGCACAGATACACTGGAGGCAGTCGCCGATCGAAATCTAACAACAGTGCAGCAGTTTTTGGTTTCCATTCCCCGCGACTATTACACTGTCAAACAGGTAAATAAAGTTAAAGCTCTTGGTAAAGAAAAGCAAGCATTATTAGTAGATGTTAGAGAGCCAAAGGAATATGCTTCAGGTCATATTAAAGGAGCGATTAATCTTCCTTTACGCAGTCTAACCGATAATCTCACTCAAATTCCTAAAAATCGTCCTGTGATACTTTATTGCTCTACAGGTTATCGCACCGCGATGGGGGTTATGGCTCTGCAAATGCTCGGATACGATAATGTTCGAGGTTTTCCTCCCAGTATTGAGGGTTGGAAAGCAGCAGGTGAAGCATTAGAAAAATGAAAATATTGATTTTTCATGGCGTTTAAAATTAAACTAGTTGACTCGGTTGAGAGTAAAAAAGCATCTGTTTGAGATTAACAACTAGATCGTATTGTTGACGATCGCTTTGGATTTTGTATTGTTGTAAAGCAATATTTAGGTCGCTAAATGCAGCGTCTGTTTGTCCTATTTGATGCCTTAAAATTGCCCGATTGACATACACTTGAGTAAAGTTGGGGTTGAGTTGGACTACTCGGGTAAAGTCATCTATAGCTGCTTGGTATTTTCCTTGGCGATGATGAGCGCATCCTCGATTAAAGTAAGCATCATAGTTATTACCATTTAAAGCGATCGCTTTACTAAAATTGATTATGGCTGATTCATCTTCAGCTAACATCATATAAGCTAGAGCCAAATCGTTATAAATTAAGCTTTTTGATTCAGTATTAGAGTCAGGAGCAAATAATAAAGCAGTTTGACAATCTGCGATCGTCTTGTGATAATTGTTCAAAGCCAAATACACTAAACCTCGATTGTAATAGGCTCGATAATCGCGATCTTCTCGTTTAATAACCCGTTCGTATTGAGCGATCGCTTGTTCGTATTCTCCTTGACGATAGTAAGCTAATCCTAAATTAAGATAGGCCTCAAGATTATCAGAATTATTTTTAATAGCCTCAATACAATCAGCTTCCGCAGCAGTATTATTTTGTAGTTGTAAGTTAACCAAACAGCGATTGCTATAAGCAGCACCGACTAAATCGTCTTCACGCTCGATTACCTGGGTAAAATCAACTAAAGCTTTTTGATATTTATTCTGATGAACACGATCGAGTCCAGTATTAAAGATATCTAAAGTATTTTGTTCCGATCCAGCCAAAACAGGAGGATTCAAGCATAAAAAGACGATCGCAATTAAAAATAAGCTACTTAGGAAGAATCGATACAAAATAGTCATTAAATTTTACTTAGGGTATTCGGTTAAAATTGACATTTAATACCTTTAATAAATGTCTAAAGCAAGCCAAAAAATCAATAGACAGTTAGTCAAACTTGTTTTATTTCTTCACAAATTAGAAACTCGATCGAGTTACTTGAGCGATTTTGAAGAACTCTGCGCTTTCTTTTCCCCACTCTGTATCTGCTTTAGAAAGATGACATTTGCTATAATATAACTGTATAGTTGTATGGCAAATTAATAAGTTCGCGAATAATTATTATGGCAGAAATTAATTGGATAGCAGCTTTAGTTGGTGGGGTGTTGATTGGTCTGAGTGCGACTATTTTACTAGCTTTTGATGGTCGAATTGCGGGTATAAGTGGCATGGTCAACGGTGCTATAAAATTTAAACCAGAAGAGAATTGGCGGTGGCTGTTTATAGTAGGAATGTTAGCAGGGGGGTTTCTTTACGAATACTTACTTCCTGTTGCACCTACCCCTGTATCTTCCTTTGCCCCAACAGCAATGATTGTTGGAGGTTTTTTAGTGGGTGTCGGTACGCGAATGGGGAATGGTTGTACTAGTGGTCATGGTGTCTGTGGCTTGGGTAGATTATCTTTTCGTTCTCTGGTTGCGGTGATTACTTTTATGATTACTGCCATTCTTACAGTATTTGTTACTCGTCATCTAGTTTAGTTATTTGTTATTAGTTATAGAAAATGAAACAGAAATTAATTGCTTTGTTATCTGGACTTCTATTTGGTTTAGGCTTAAGCCTTTCCCAAATGATCGATCGCGATCGCGTGTTAGGATTTTTAGATGTTTCAGGAGACTGGGATCCAACACTATTATTTGTCCTGGGTGGTGCTGTTGGCGTTACCGTTATTGCTTTTCGTTTGGTGCTGCGTTTACCACAGCCAATTTTTGCAGATAAATTTTATTTGCCGACGAGAAAAGATATCGACCTTCCTTTAATTCTCGGTGCTGCTATTTTTGGCATTGGTTGGGGCATTGCAGGCTACTGTCCTGGCCCTGGCATTACCGCTTTGGTGTTGGGAATAGCAAATCCAGTTTTGTTTGTCATTGCTTTTATTCTCGGCTCCCTTACCTATCAATGGTATGCAGGGTTGTCGCTTAAAGACAATTCTTTTAATAAGAAGAAAGTAAAGCAATAGCAGTAACTATTTAATTGACTGTTGTGAAATATATCCCTCTTCCGTCACTCTCCGAATTTAAGTAGTAACAAGGTGAATAGATGGAAAAAAATTAAAATAATTACTTTATTCGTTATATAACCATATAGTTAAATAACGAATAAAGTTAGCTTGCCTTTAACAACGATTAACCTCGGAATTAAACATTATGACTATATCTTTGCAACAACGCCAAAGTAATAATCTTTGGGATAAATTTTGTAATTGGATTACCAGCACCAACAACCGTATGTATATTGGTTGGTTTGGGGTACTGATGATTCCTACCCTTTTAACGGCAACTATTTGTTTTATCATTGCCTTTATTGCAGCACCACCTGTAGATATTGATGGTATTCGCGAACCCGTTGCAGGTTCTTTACTCTATGGCAATAACATTATTTCTGCTGCGGTCGTGCCTAGTTCCAATGCTATTGGTTTGCATTTTTATCCCATCTGGGAAGCTGCTAACTTAGATGAGTGGTTATACAATGGTGGCCCTTATCAACTGATTATTTTCCACTTTCTGATTGGTATTTTCTGCTATATGGGTCGTCAGTGGGAACTATCTTTCCGCTTGGGAATGCGTCCCTGGATTTGTGTGGCCTATAGCGCGCCTGTTGCTGCTGCTACTGCGGTACTTTTAGTTTATTCGATCGGACAGGGTTCTTTCTCTGATGGTATGCCTTTAGGAATCAGTGGCACATTTAATTTCATGTTTGTTTTGCAAGCCGAACACAATGTGTTGATGCACCCCTTACATATGCTTGGTGTTGCTGGTGTTTTTGGTGGAGCGTTATTTTCTGCCATGCACGGTTCTTTGGTAACTTCTTCTTTAGTCAGAGAAACTACTGAAACCGAATCCCAAAACTATGGTTACAAATTCGGTCAAGAAGAAGAAACTTATAATATAGTTGCTGCTCACGGTTATTTTGGCAGACTGATTTTCCAATATGCTTCTTTTAATAACTCTCGTGCTTTACACTTCTTCTTAGGTGCTTGGCCAGTTATTGGTATTTGGCTGGCTGCGATGGCTGTATCCTGTTTTGCCTTTAACCTCAATGGGTTTAACTTTAATCAGTCTCTCCTTGATGCTCAAGGTCGTGTAGTTCACACTTGGGCTGATGTTATCAACCGAGCTAATTTAGGTATCGAAGCTATGCACGAACGTAACGTTCATAACTTCCCCCTAGATTTAGCTAGTGGAGATATTCAACCTGTAGCTTTAATTGCTCCTGCTATTGACGGTTAATTTGCTCTTGATTGCGCTTGTGCTAATTTCCTTCTAATTTCCTCAAAAAAATATAGGCAACCCCAATTTAGGATAGTTCGGGTTGCTTTTTTTTATAACTAATTAACTATACACTTATTTAAATTAATTTTTTGAATCAAGCGGAATTAAAAACAGCGATCGGGCGTAGCCTGCCACTGCGCGGGCTGGCGAAGCCAGATCCCTTCGGGATCGCGCAATTTTTATTACAATAAGGCTTCTATAACTAACCAACCACCAGAATAATTACAACGACCCACTATAGATAATAAAGCTCCTTCTGGAGAATCTAACAAAAGTTGATTCACTTCTGGCTGAAGTGTAACCAGTTGCCAGATTTGTCCTTTTTGTTCTAAGGGTTCTGTCAAAATAATTTTATATTCTTGTAGACTAGACTGATATAAGACACCTCGATAATAATTATTGGCTGTCAACCGCGAGGTATTCTTATACTTCTGACAGGGGTAATTTCCATCATCGGGATAATCTTCTGGACGCTCTAAATAATATCTTTGCCACTTTAGCCACTCAGGATGCTCTGGCGGTAAATTAAATAAAGGAACAACCGCAGCAGGAGCAAATCGATCGTTTAATAATGCTTCTTGTAGCTTTCTAATTGGTAATTCTGGTGGCTGACAATTAGATTCAATACATAAAGCAGCAGCCATTCCCGCAGCCTGTCCGATATTCATGACTACGGGTTGCAAACGAGTACTACCATTGGCAATGTGAGATACAGAAATATTTTTTTCACATACTAAGAAACCTTCAATATCTTCAGAAAATAAGGCATCATAAGGAATAGTAAAAGCTGTACCAGTCCAACGTCCACCCCAACGAAATGATTTCGATTGTAACTTAAATTCAATCCCAGGATAATGATGATCGTTAGGATAATTGCCGATCGCGATCGAGTTAACTTCCCCTAGACTATTAGTAGGTAATTTAGCTACAGATCCATTCGGTACTGGCAAAATATCATTTTCAGTTATAGTTACTTTTCCTTTTAATCTTCTACTTTCCCGATAATAAGGATGTAAGGCAAAAGCATTATGATGAAGCGAGTAATTAATATCTAAAAAATGCTCATTGGGAAATATATTTTTGGCGAGACTATAGCGTTTTCCTAACTTAGATTGAATAAAATAGGCAAAATCAAGACTATGGTAATAAGCTTCCTTTAAAAACTCTTGTTGTGAGCTTTCTGATTCGATTAAGCGTCCTAAATTCTTGCCGTAGTCATTACCACAAATAGGCCAATTAATCATATACAAATTATTTGGCAATTTTCCATAATTCAGGAATTTAGCAGCACCATAATTATCCCAAGCACCATTAAAAGAAGAACAAGAAACAGAAAAATTAGGAGATGAAATAATTGATTCTCCCTCATGGCTATATTCTTGTAAAACAAAAACCCATGTTGGTGCTTGAATTGGATATCGATCGGTTAATTCATTATGAGTAACAGGAGCAGTAGGTTCTAAAAATTCTGCTTGCATCTCCCATCCCCAACGATAAGGAATAGATCCCTTAGCGAGTAAGTCTCCTAATTCCGTACCATCGATCGTAATTTTGGCTTCAATTGTCAGATAATCGGACAGAATTTCCTTGCTATTTCTCTTGGCAAATTTTACTCCTGTAATTCTATTTGCTTGTTTATTGACTTCCAAAGGTATGTAACCCGATATCCAGTGGAGATTCGGTAACTCCTCTACCCAATCAGCCAATATTTTTGCACCAATAGCAGGATTATAAGTGAACATACTGACCCAAGCATTATCTAATCCTCCAAGTTGTTTTTGTTGTAGCGAGCGACAATATTGTCCCCATATTCCTGTCTGCCATGCTGCTAATTCATTGCCATCAGGAGCAGATACCCCTGCTGTAGTGAGCATTCCTCCCAAGCATGAAAATTCGGTAACTAAAACTGTTTTTACTCCACGACGAGCAGCTTGAATAGCAGCCGTTGTCCCACCAGTGCTACCGCCAACTACTAAAATATCCGTGACGCTCTTTTCTCTCATCAGAATTCAGAATTCAGAATTAATACTGAAATAAAAAATAATTTAGGTTTCCTTTACCCTGTCAGATAACGATTGTGCTTACAGAGAGTTTATTTTCTAGTAAATTTTTAGCAAATAAATACCTTTATCCTCACAATTACCTAATAAAATATCAGCACTATTTAAAATAACTTAATTGTAAAAAATCTGTATTTTCTCTCTGGCATTGAGAGTAAATAAAAGTCAAGATATTCATATAGAAAAAAGATTTGAGAGGATAAAGACATGAGTATTTTATTAACATTCTTGGGATTTGCACAAGCTCCTTTTAGAAAAGAGCAAGAAAAAAAACAAACAGTTAATACTATGGAAGATAGAAAAGAAATGAAATTAGCTCAGCTAGAATCCTACATGGGCGCAGACGATAATCAAGGTATTGCAGATCTATCACTTTACTTCTAAATTTAGATAAAATTAGCTCTCGATCTTGCCACCAAAGTTGATTTGTTAAGATTTTACTAATAAAAATTTATCTAGACCGTTGTAGGGATTAGCCTAGAAATATAGTTACTAGCCCTAAAAAATTATAGGGGTAGGAGTAAGTATGGCAATCTCAACAGTTAACCCTACCACAGCAGAAAAATTAAAAGTTTTTACTCCCTTAACGAAGGAAGAAGTCGAACAGAAGTTAGCGTTGGCAGCTTCAACTTTTGTCCAATATCGCCAAACTTCTTTAACCGAAAGAAGTACATGGCTTAATCGATGTGCTGAGATTTTAGACAAAAATAAGGTTGAGTATGCCCGAATAATGACGACAGAAATGGGCAAAACCCTCAAAAGTGCGATCTCTGAAGTAGAAAAATGCGCTCTGGTATGTCGCTATTATGCAGAAAAAGCCCCAGAATTTCTTGCAGATGTCCCAGTTGCTACCGATGCCAGTCAAAGTTTTGTTGCATATCATCCTTTAGGAATAATTTTGGCAGTAATGCCTTGGAATTTTCCTTTTTGGCAAGTATTTCGTTTTGCTGCCCCCGCTTTAATGGCTGGTAATGTCGGGATACTCAAACACGCTTCTAATGTTCCTCAATGTGCTTTAGCGATCGAAGATATCATCGAGCGAGCAGGTTTCCCCAAAGGAGCATTTCAAACTTTACTTATTGGTGCAGATCGAATTAAAGAAATTATTGAAGACGAGCGCGTTAAAGCTGCTACCCTTACAGGAAGTGAACCCGCAGGGGCAAGTTTAGCCTCATTAGCAGGAAAGCAACTTAAAAAAACCGTTCTAGAATTAGGTGGTAGCGATCCTTTTATTGTCTTAGAAAGTGCCGATCTAGAATCTGCGGTAACCACTGCGGTAAAAGCAAGGATGCTAAATAATGGTCAGTCTTGTATCGCTGCTAAAAGATTCATTCTAGCCGAAGCGATCGCCGATGATTTTATCGAGCGGTTAATTACTAAATTTAAAGCTCTGAAAATAGGCGATCCTATGTCAGAAGATACCGATATTGGTCCTTTGGCAACTCCCGCAATTCTAACGGAGTTACACCAGCAGGTACAAGATTTGGTACAAGCAGGAGCAAAATTATTAATTGGCGGAAAGCCATTAAGCGATCGCCCTGGTAATTTTTATCCTCCTACTATTTTGTCTGATATTCCTCTGGCATCACCTCTGGCAAAAGCAGAATTTTTTGGCCCCGTTGCTTTAGTGTTTAGAGTTAAAAATATAGATGAAGCAATCGAGCTTGCTAATGATATTCCTTTTGGATTAGGTGGAAGTGCTTGGACGACTAATCCTCAAGAGCGCGATCGACTAATTAAGGATATTGAGGCAGGCGCAGTTTTTATTAATGGATTAGTTAAATCTGACCCCCGCTTACCTTTTGGCGGGATTAAACGTTCTGGATATGGTAGAGAACTAGGTATTCAAGGTATCCACGAATTTGTCAATACTAAGACTGTTTGGATTAAGTGATGAGATCGTACCTACAAGCTAGTAACCAAGCTGTTGTGTAGCCAAAGAATGAGCAATAGTGCTTTCACCATTAGGGGATCGATTAAAGTAATTCTCCTTTGTGGTAATTGTTCCATAGAAGCGATCGCGTTTTTATATCTACTAAATGCAAATTTTCGGTTATTACTACCATCGATAGAGTCAAGTTATCTTAAAATTTATTTACAATGTAAATAATTCAAAGAAATAATAATTAATAATTATGGATAAATTAGAAAACAGTCTTTCGATGGAACAAGAGTTGAATCACAGAATATTCAGCGATTTATTATTACCTAGATATTTTCTTTTTTTATGGCTTAAGAAGGATACATCACCTAGTCGAGCTATTTCATAATGACTGTTAAACAGTCAATCAAAGAGTCTAGTTTAATGAAGGGTTTAAAAGGCAAAAACGTTTTAGTTACGGGAGCTACATCAGGTATTGGACAAGCGATCGCCGCTTATTTTGCCACAGAAGGTGCTAATGTGGCTCTTAACTATCGCAACGATCCAGATAAGCTTGAGGATACAGAAGAGTTAATCGATAAAATGTGTAGTCAAGTTAGGGATTGTGGGGGGAAAGAGTTACCAGTAGAAGGAGATGTATCCGAAGAAGCAGATATTATTCGGATGTGTAATGAAGTCATAGAAAAACTGGGTAGCCTAGATATTTTAATTAATAATGCAGGTATTCAAACTGCTTCCCCTTCCCATGAATTAAAAACCTCTGATTTTGATAAAGTAATTCAGGTTAATTTACGGGGTGCTTATCTTTGCGCCAGAGAAGCTATAAAACATTTTATCGATCGAGGTAATGGTGGTATTATCATTAATGTTTCCAGTGTCCACGAAATTATTCCTCGCCCTCAATATGTCAGTTATTCCATGAGTAAAGGTGCAATGGAAAACATGACCAAAACCCTAGCATTAGAATATGCACCCCATGGTATTCGCGTAAATGCGATCGCGCCTGGTGCTACCGCTACACCAATTAATAGCTGGACTGATAACCCTGAAAAAAGAAAAGAAGTAGAAAGTCATATTCCCATGGGAAGAGTTGGGACTTCTGAAGAAATGGCAGCAATTACCGCTTTTTTAGCTTCTGATGCTGCTGCATACATAACTGGTCAAACATTATTCGTTGATGGCGGTCTTACTCTTTATCCTGATTTTCTTAAACCCTGGTCCGCGGGGGAATAGTTTAACAGTCCAAAATCAAAATTCCCTCGATAATTATAACTATTTTATGACTAACGAAGGATTAAAATTAGTTGTATTTATGGAGATAATTAGTTAGAGATCATTCGTGACAAGTTAAGGAGGTGTGCTTTTTGTCAAAAGGTTTTTAGCTCTAAGCTATAAGCTTTAAGCTATAAGCTTCTTGGTGCAGTCGCTCTAAGAAGGAAACCTTCGCTCCCCGCGCTGCA